>NZ_JBEZUZ010000005.1:0-124703 GCF_040636735.1 Streptomyces sp. NPDC035033
AAAACTAGATTGCTCCTGTTGTTATTGGTTTTCATACGTGTGCTCTTCCGATATCCCGCCGGTCGCCGGGACCCCCGGCCGGGACGCGGACGAGGCCGCCCGCCGCGTGGGGCGCGGGCGGGCGGCCTTTCCGGTGCGGGCGGCTCAGTGGTCCCGGTGCTCGTGGACCGTGTTCGTCGCCGCGATCTTCTTCCAGGACTTCGGCTGGACCGGCTCCGCCGCGGCCGCCCGGGCGAGGGAGGCCCCGGACGCGGCCGGCGAAGGCCCGGCGGCCGGCTTGGACGGCTGGTACAGCCAGGTGTCGAAGAGCTCCGCCAGCGGCTCGCCGGAGACCTGCTCCGCGTACCGGACGAAGTCCGCGACCCGCGCGTCGCCGTGCGCGAACCGCTGCGGCCAGCCCTTGAGGACCGCGAAGAAGTCCTCGTCGCCGATCTCGTTCCGCAGCGCCTGGAGCGCCAGCGCGCCCCGGTCGTACACGGCGATGTGGAACTGGTTGTCCGGGCCCGGGTCGCCCGGCTTCACCGTCCAGAACGGGTCCTCGGCCGTCCGCGTGGCGTACACGTAGTCCGCCAGCTCCTGGGCCGTGCCCTCGCCCTCCTTCTCCGACCACAGCCACTGGCTGTAGCGGGCGAAGCCCTCGTTGATCCAGATGTCCTTCCAGTCGTGCACCGAGACGCTGTCGCCGTACCACTGGTGGGCCAGCTCGTGCACGACCACCGACACGTTCGAGCCGTTCGCGAACTGGCGCGGGCTGTAGAACGGCCGGGTCTGCGTCTCCAGCGCGTAGCCGCTGGTCACGTTGGGCACGTAGCCGCCGAGCGCGTTGAACGGGTAGGGGCCGAAGATCCCCTCCAGCCACTCCGCGACCTCGGAGGTCCGCTCGATCGAGGCGCGGGCCGCGCCCGCGTTGCCGCCGAGGTCCTTGCTGTACGCGTTGAGGACGGGCAGCCCGTTCGCGGTCGTGTCCGTCGTGATGTCGAACTTCCCGACCGCCAGAGTGGCCAGATAGGTCGCCTGCGGCTTGTCGGAGCGCCAGTTGAAGCGGGTCCAGCCGAGCCGGGAGGACTGCGACTGGAGCACGCCGTTGCTGATCGCCTGGGTGCCGTCGGGCACCGCGACCGACACGTCGAAGGTGGCCTTGTCGCGCGGGTGGTCGTTGGACGGGAACCACCAGGCCGCCGAGTCCGGCTCCTGCGCGGCGACGCCGCCGTCCGGGGTGCGGTGCCAGGCCGACCAGCCGTCGACCTTGAACTCGGACGGCTTGCCCGCGTAGCGGACGACCACCGTGACCCGCTTGTTCTTCGGCAGCGGCACGGCCGGGGTGATCTCCAGCTCGTGCGCCCCGGTGGCGGTGAACCGCGCGAGCCGGCCGTCGACCCGCACCTCGCTCGCCCGCAGCCCCAGGTCCAGGTTGAACCGGGAGAGGTTCTGCGTGGTCGTGGCCAGGAGCGTCGCCGTGCCCTCCAGGAGGTCCGTCGCCGGCTGGTACCTCAGGCGCAGGTCGTAGTGGGAGACGTCGTAGCCGCCGTTGCCGCTGGCGGGGTAGTAGGAGTCGCCGATGCCCGGCGCGCCCGGGACGTAGTCGGCCGCCGATGCCGGGATCGCCAGCAGCAGAGAGGCCGCGAGGGCGCTCGGAACGATGATTCTGCGGTGCACGGGTGCTCCCCAAGTCGTAGGAAACGCGAGACGCGCGGGTGGGCGTCGGTCCTTGTTCCGGACCCTATGAAGCACGCGACGGAGCGTCACGTAAAGGGCGCCTCCCGTCACACGATCGCCATTCGGCCGACACGAACCCCCGGTTCACCCGTTTCCCCCACGCGGTCTTCCGTCCCCCCGGACCCGCCGAGTACGTTCCGCCCCATGCCGATGCGACCGCGTGCCGCACGCCGCGCCCTGGCCCTCGCCGCCGGGACCGCCGTGCTCGGACTGCCCCTCGTCACCTCCCCGGCGAAGGCCGCCGCCCCCGGCGGTCCGCCCGCCCCGCCCCGGACCGGCTTCGAGACGAGCGGCGGCGCGCGCTGGACGAGCGGGGCGGAGGAGCGGGACTTCCTCGCCGCCGTCGACCGGCGGAGCGACCGGGTCACGGTCACCGTCCTCGGCACCACCGCGCAGGGCCGGCCGCTGCGGCTCGCCGCCCTCGGGCCCGCGCGCGGCGCCACCACCGTCCTGCTCGTCTGCGGCCAGCACGGCGACGAACCGGCCGGCCGCGAGGCATGCCTCACCACCGTCCGCGACCTCGCCCTCGCCGAGGACCCCGCGACGCGGCAGCTCCTCGCCCGCACCACCGTCCTCGTCGTGCCCGACGCCAACCCCGACGGGCGCGAGGCCGGCACCCGCGGCAACGCCGCCGGCGTCGACGTCAACCGCGACCACCTCGCGCTGCGCACCGCCGAGGCCCGCGCCCTCGCCGCCGTCCTCCGCGACCGGCGGCCCGACCTCGTCCACGACCTCCACGAGTACGGCGCCACCCCCGGCTACTACGACAAGGACCTGCTCACCCTCTGGCCGCGCAGCCTCGACGCCGACCCCCGCGTCCGCGCCGAGTCCCGCGCCCTCTCCGAGGAGTACGTCCGCCCCGGCGCAGCCGTCGCCGGACGCACCCACGGCGTCTACGGCATCTGGACCGACCCCCTCACCGGGCGGCCGGTCAAGCAGGTCGCCGGCGACGGCCAGGAACGCATCCTGCGCAACACGGCCGGGATCAAGCACGCGGCCGCCCTGCTCGCCGAGACCCGCGAGGACCCGCTCGGCGAGGCGGAGGAGCGCGACCCGGCGCTCGCCCGGCAGCGCCGCGTCGCCACCCACCTCACCGCGCTGGGGGACGTCTTCCGGTACGTCTCCGAGCGCCGCGGCCGGCTCACCGCCGCCACCTCCGCCGCCCGGCTCGCCGGCCTCGCCGACCGGGGCCCCGTCCACCTCGGCGGCGCCGACAACGACCCGCCCGAGCCGGGCGAGACGATCGCCGACCCGCCCTGCGGCTACCGCCTCGACCCCGCCCAGTACGCCGAGGCCGGCGACGAACTCGCCCTGCACGGCGTGTCGGTGAGGCCGGAACCCGGCGGCGGCGCGTACGTGCCGCTCCGCCAGTCGCAGCGGCTCCTCGTCCCGCTGCTGCTCGACGGGCGAGCGGCCCATCACCTCGTCAGTGGGCGTCCTGTGGAGGAGTGTTGACGATCGGGTGGATACGGCGGGTCGTGTCCGATCGGTCCCCCCGGGGCGCGTAAAGTTACCCGCCGGTACTGACCATGCCTCAAACGGGCCCACAAGGCCCGGAGTTGGAGAACCACATGCACCACGCGACGCCCGCGCGCCGCATCCTGCCCGCCCTGCTCGCCACGACGCTGCTCGCCGGGGGCGTGCTGCTCGGACAGACCGCGGCCGCCCCGACGGCCGAGGCGGAGGTCAGCGGCACCTGTCACCCGGAGCAGCTGCGGCGCCAGGCCCACGTCGAGCGCAACCGCGCCGCCGAGCTCAAGCGCCTCGGCGCCCGCGAGGAGGCCCGCCGCGCCTCCGCCCGCGCCGACGCCCTGGAGCGCCGCGCCAAGCAGTGCGAGCGCTCCGACGAGATCGTGAGCCCGCCGTTCGGCAGGTGATCCCACCCGCCGGGCGATCCCGCCCGGGCGGTGACAGGACCCCTGGCACCCGCCCCGGCCGGCACCCTCGAAGGCCCCCGTCCCACCGGACGGGGGCCTTCGTCCGCCCGCCGCGCCCACCCCCGCGCCCGCCCCCCGCCCCGGCTCCCGGGCCCGGCACCGGAGCCGGTCCGCCCTCCGCCGCCCACGTAGGATGCGTGGTCTGATGACTGCCACCCTCGTCGCCAAGGACCTCGCCGCCGGCCACGGCGAGCGCACCCTCTTCGCCGGCCTCGACCTCGTCGTCGCCCCCGGCGACGTCATCGGCCTCGTCGGCGTCAACGGCGCCGGCAAGTCCAGCCTGCTGCGGCTGCTCGCCGGCCTCGACACCCCGGAGGGCGGCGAGGTCCGCCTCTCCCCGCCGACCGCCACCGTCGGGCACCTGCCGCAGGAGCCCGAGCGGCGCGAGGGCGAGACCGTCCGCGCGTTCCTGGCCCGCCGCACCGGCGTCGCCGCCGCCCAGGCCGCCATGGACGAGGCCACCCAGGGCCTCGTCGACGGCACCCCCGGCGCCGACGACGCGTACGCCACCACCCTGGAGCGCTGGCTCGACCTCGGCGGCGCCGACCTCGACGAGCGCGCCGAGGAGGTCACCGCCTCCCTCGGCCTCACCGTCGGCCTCGACCAGCCGATGACCGGCCTCTCCGGCGGTCAGGCCGCCCGCGCCGGCCTCGCCTCCCTCCTCCTCTCCCGCTACGACGTCTTCCTCCTCGACGAGCCGACCAACGACCTCGACCTGGACGGCCTGGAGCGCCTGGAGACCTTCGTGAAGGGCCTGCGGGCCGGCACCGTCGTCGTCAGCCACGACCGCGAGTTCCTCACCCGCACCGTCACCAAGGTCCTCGAACTCGACCTCGCCCAGCAGCGGATCACCCTCTACGGCGGCGGCTACGACGCCTACCTGGAGGAGCGGGCCACCGCCCGCCGGCACGCCCGCGAGGAGTACGAGGAGTACGCCGACAAGAAGTCCGCCCTGGAGAGCCGCGCGCTCATGCAGCGCAACTGGATGGACAAGGGCGTCCGCAACGCCCGCCGCAAGGCGACCGACAACGACAAGATCGGCCGCAAGCTGCGCGGCGAGGCCAGCGAGAAGCAGGCCGCCAAGGCCCGCCAGACCCAGCGCATGATCGAACGCCTGGACGTCGTCGAGGAGCCCCGCAAGGAGTGGGAGCTGCGGATGGAGATCGCCGCCGCGCCCCGCTCCGGCGCCGTCGTCGCCACCCTGCGCGACGCCGGGGTCCGCCGCGGCGACTTCTCCTTCGGACCGGCCTCGCTCCAGATCGACTGGGCCGACCGGGTCGCCGTCACCGGGGCCAACGGCGCCGGCAAGTCCACCCTGCTCGCCGCCCTCCTCGGCCGCCTCCCGCTCGACTCCGGCCACGCCGCGCTCGGCCCCGGCGTCGTCGTCGGCGAGGTCGACCAGGCCCGGAAGCTCTTCCACGGCACCGAGACGCTCCTCGACGCCTTCTGCGCCGCCGTCCCCGACACCGAACCGGCCGACGTACGCACCCTGCTCGCCAAGTTCGGCCTCAAGGCCGACCACGTGCTGCGCCCCGCCACCACCCTCTCCCCGGGCGAACGGACCCGCGCCGCGCTCGCCCTCCTCCAGGGCAAGGGGGTCAACCTGCTCGTCCTCGACGAGCCGACGAACCACCTCGACCTGCCCGCCATCGAGCAGCTGGAGTCCGCCCTCGACTCCTACGAGGGCACCCTCCTGCTGGTGACCCACGACCGCCGGATGCTCGACGCCGTCCGCGTCAACCGCCGCGTCGAGGTCGCCGACGGCAAGGTCACCGAGCTCTGATGGGCGTCGCCTTCGGCTGGGGCCCCGCCGAGGCGCGGGCCCTCTCCGGCCGGGCCGCGTGCGTGGTCGTCGTCGACGTGCTGTCGTTCACGACGACCGTCGGCGTCGCCGTCGAGGGCGGCACGGCCGTCCACCCGTACCGGTGGCGGGACGCCACGGCCGCCGCGTACGCCCGCGAGCACGACGCCGTCCTCGCCGTCGGCCGGAGCGAGGCCACCGGCGCCCACCCGTGGTCGCTCTCCCCGGCCGCCCTGCGCGCCGCGCCCCCGCCCTGGCCCGACCGGCTGGTCCTGCCGTCCCCGAACGGCTCCGCGATCAGCGCGGAGGCCGCGGCGGGCGGCGCGATCGTGATCGCCGCCTCGCTGCGCAACCGCACGGCCGTCGCCGACCGGATCCTCCGGGAAGGGTACGGCTCCGAGGCGCGCCCCCTCGCCGTGATCGCCTCCGGCGAGCGGTGGCCGGACGGCTCGCTCCGCCCCGCCCTGGAGGACCACCTGGGGGCCGGCGCGGTCCTCGACGCCCTGCGCGCCCTCGCGCCGGGGCTCCACCTGACCCCGGAGGCGACCGCGGCGGCCACGCTGTGGGCGGCCACGGAGGACCCGGTCGCCGCCTTGCACGGCTGCGACTCGGGCCGTGAACTGTACGCGTACGGCTGTCCCCGGGACGTGGAGGTGGCCGCCGAACTCGACGCGTCGACCGCCGTCCCCGTCCTCGTGGACGGCGCATTCCAGGAGGCACCATGACCGACGACAGCGTGACCCGGCTCCTCGCGATGCTGGACGACCTCGACGCGGACGTCGACGCCACGATCGACCTCGCCGACGAGATCGCCGCCGGCGGCGACCGGGCGCTGCTGCCGCGCCTGGAGTCCGAACTGGACCGGGCCGTCGCCGAGCGCAACGGCTACGCCCGCGAACTCCTCGGCGGCGTGATCGCCGCCCTCGGCGGCCCGACGACCCTGCCGGTCCTGGTCCGTGCCTCGGCGGTCGACCTCGGCGACGACCAGGACGGCCTGGCCACGGAGATCGTCGACCTGGTCCAGGACGACCCGAAGACGGCCGAGCGCGTCCTGCGCCCCCTCGCCGAGGACGACGACCTCGCCGTCGCCAACCGGGCCGACTGGGCGCTGCGCTTCCTGCCGTAGCCGTAGCCGTAGCCGTAGCCGCGGCCGTCCGGGGCCCGGCGGAGCGGCGACACCGCTCCGCCGGGCCCCGTCCCGCGTCAGCGGCGCTTGCCGCCGCCCTCGCCGAGCAGGCCCGCCTTGCGGAGGGCGTCCGCCATCGCGCTGTTCGCGGGCGCGGCGGCCTGGCCGCGCGACTGCCCCTGGCCCTGACCGCGCGACTGGCCGCGGTTCTGCCCCTGCCGCTGCTGGGGCGGGCGCCCGCCGCGCTCGCGCCGGGGCGCGGCCTCCTGCGCGCCGGCCTCGTCGTCCAGCCGCAGCGTCAGCGAGATCCGCTTCCGCGGGATGTCGACGTCGAGCACCTTCACCTTCACCACGTCCCCCGGCTTCACCACGTCGCGCGGGTCCTTGACGAAGGTCTTCGACATGGCCGAGACGTGCACGAGCCCGTCCTGGTGCACGCCGACGTCCACGAACGCCCCGAACGCCGCCACGTTGGTGACGACGCCCTCCAGGACCATCCCCGGCGCCAGGTCGCCGATCTTCTCGACGCCCTCCTTGAAGGTGGCGGTCCGGAACGCGGGCCGCGGGTCCCGGCCCGGCTTCTCCAGCTCGCGCAGGATGTCGGTGACGGTCGGCAGGCCGAAGGTCTCGTCCACGAAGTCGGCCGGACGCAGCGACCGCAGCGTCCCCGTGTCGCCGATCAGCGCGGCGACCTCGCCGCCGGTGGCCTTCGCCATCCGCCGCACCACCGGGTACGCCTCCGGGTGCACCGCCGACGCGTCCAGCGGGTCGTCGCCGCCGCGGATCCGCAGGAAGCCCGCGCACTGCTCGTACGCCTTCGGGCCGAGCCTGGCCACGTCCTTCAGCGCCTTGCGGGAGCGGAAGGGGCCGTTGGCGTCGCGGTGCGCCACGATGTTCTCGGCGAGACCGGAGCTGATCCCGGAGACCCGCGAGAGCAGCGGCGCGGAGGCGGTGTTGACGTCCACGCCGACGCCGTTCACACAGTCCTCGACGACCGCGTCGAGCGAGCGGGAGAGCTTCGCCTCGGCGAGGTCGTGCTGGTACTGGCCGACGCCGATCGACTTCGGGTCGATCTTCACCAGCTCGGCCAGCGGGTCCTGGAGGCGGCGGGCGATCGACACCGCGCCGCGCAACGACACGTCCAGGCCGGGGAGTTCCTGCGAGGCGAAGGCGGAGGCCGAGTAGACCGAGGCGCCGGCCTCCGAGACCATCACCTTCGTCAGGTTCAACTCGGGGTGCCTGGCGAGGAGTTCACCGGCGAGCTTGTCGGTCTCGCGGGAGGCCGTGCCGTTGCCGATGGCGACCAGCTCGACCGCGTGCTCCTTGGCGAGCCGCGCCAGCTTCGCCAGCGCCTCGTCCCACTTGTTGGCCGGGACGTGCGGGTGGATCGTGTCGGTGGCGACGACCTTGCCGGTCGCGTCCACCACCGCCACCTTCACGCCGGTGCGGAAGCCGGGGTCGAGGCCCAGCGTCGCCCGGGTGCCCGCCGGTGCGGCGAGCAGCAGGTCCCGCAGGTTCGCCGCGAAGACCCGGACGGCCTCGTCCTCGGCGGCCGTCCGCAGCCGCAGCCGCAGGTCGATCCCCAGGTGCACGAGGATCCGGGTGCGCCAGGCCCAGCGGACCGTGTCCTGGAGCCACTTGTCGCCGGGCCGCCCCCGGTCGGCGATGCCGAAGCGGCTCGCCACGATCGGCTCGTACGACGAGGGGCCGTCGGTGGGCTCCTCCGGCTCCAGGTCGAGGCTGAGGACGTCCTCCTTCTCGCCGCGGAGCATCGCGAGGATCCGGTGCGAGGGCAGCTCGGTGAAGGGCTCGGCGAAGTCGAAGTAGTCGGCGAACTTCGCGCCGTCCTGCTCCTTGCCCTCCCGCACCTTCGCGGCGAGCCGGCCCCGGCTCCACATCCGCTCGCGCAGCTCGCCGATGAGGTCGGCGTCCTCGGAGAACTTCTCGGTGAGGATCGCCCGCGCGCCCTCCAGGGCGGCCGCGGCGTCCGCGACGCCCTTGTCCGCGTCGACGAAGGCGGCCGCGGCGGCGGCCGGCTCCACCGACGGGTCGGCGAGCAGCCCCTCCGCCAGCGGTCCGAGCCCGGCCTCGCGGGCGATCTGCGCCTTGGTGCGCCGCTTCGGCTTGAACGGCAGGTAGATGTCCTCCAGGCGCGCCTTGGTGTCGGCGGCCAGGATCCGGGCCTCCAGCTCCTCCGTGAGCTTGCCCTGCTCGCGCACGGAGTCGAGGACCGCGGTCCGCCGGTCCTCCAGCTCCCGCAGGTACCGCAGCCGCTCCTCCAGGGTGCGCAGCTGCGCGTCGTCGAGCATCTCGGTCGCTTCCTTGCGGTAGCGCGCGATGAACGGCACGGTGGAGCCGCCGTCGAGCAGCTCGACGGCCGCCCTCACCTGTCGCTCGCGTACGCCGAGCTCCTCGGCGATCCTTGCTTCGATGGACGTCGTCACGGTGTCCCGACTCGCCTTCTCGTGCCTGCTGCTTGCGACAGCATTCTGCCGGGTCGGTCACCCGTACGCGGCAACCGACCCGTCCGCGCGCGCCGGGCCGCCCCCGGCTCAGCCCTTGCCGACGAGGTCGGCGGGGAAGGCGCCCGCGCCCGCGGCGGTGATCAGGAAACCCCGGCCCAGCTCGGTGAGCCGCTCGACGCCGGCCGCGCCCAGGTGCTCGTACGGGGCGGCGTCCAGCCGGTCGGTCATCTCCTCCAGCTCCTCCCGCACCCGGACGCCGCTCTCCGTCAGCTCGCCGTCCGCGTCGAGGAGCCCGCGCCCGCGCAGCCGGTCCCGGGCGGCCTCCCAGTCGGCGCGGCCCCAGCCCCGGGTGCCGAGGACCCAGCGCGGCGCCATGCCCTTGCCGGTGGCGGTGTGCGAGACCAGCGCCTCGACCGGGTCGAGGCCGACGGAGAGCAGGGCCGCCAGGTGGCCGTCGCCGCGGTGCTCGCGCAGCAGGGTCGCCGCGTGCCAGTAGGCGAGGTGCGGCTCCTCGGGGACCGGCAGGTCGGCGTTGGCCGAGTAGAGCGGGCGGGCGTGCCGGGCGCACGCCTCGCTCGCCCGCAGGGCGAGCACGGCGGCCTCGGCCATCTCGGGGGAGGTGACCGTCTCCTCGCCGAGCAGCCGGCGCAGGGTGGCGTCGACGGTCCGCAGCCGGGCGTCGAGGACCGCGGCGGGGGAGGCGGTCCCCCAGGCGGCGGGCAGGTGCCGGGCCAGCAGCTCCCACTTGTAGTTGTAGAAGGTCGCGGCGACCGTGCCCGCGCCGACGGCGCCGAGCGGGGCGCTGCGCGCGGCGAGCCGCATGGCAGTGGCGTCGGTGAAGCCGAGCGCGCCGAACTCCCGGTCCAGGTCGGGGGAGAAGTACAGCGTGGAGTGGAGGGGGTTGAGGGCGTTGTGGCAGCGGCGTCCGGCCCGCGGCGGCAGCGAAGTCGTCATGGCACCAGAACCTAACCGACTGCTTGGTACGGAGGAAACGCCCCCTCCGCTTCCGGTGGCGGAAAAGGTGGGGTCGTCGTCCTTGCGGCCGTCCCGCCCGGCCCCGAAGGATGGAGCCATGACCCAGCGACCCGTCCTCGTGGTCCTCTTCGACGGCGTGCAGAGCCTCGACGTCACCGGCCCCGTCGAGGTCTTCCACGGCGCCGCCTGGGCCTCCGGCGCCACGGAGGACCCGTACCCGATCCGTACCGCCTCCCTGGACGGCGGACCGGTCCGCACCGGCAGCGGCCTGCGGATCCTGCCCGACGCCTCCCTGGCGGAGGCCGTCGCCGACGGCCCGCCGCACACCCTCGTCGTCCCCGGCGGCGAGGGCACCCGGGGCGCCGACCCGGCCCTCGTCGACTGGCTGCGCGCGCACGGCCCGCGCGCCGAGCGGCTGGTCTCGGTCTGCACCGGGGCGCTGCGGCTGGCCGAGGCGGGGCTCCTCGACGGGCACCGGGCCACCACCCACTGGATGGCCTGCGAGCACCTCGCCCGCCGCCACCCCGGGATCGAGGTCGACCCCGATCCGATCTTCGTCCGGGACGGCCGGATCGCCACCTCCGCCGGGGTCACCGCCGGCATCGACCTGGCCCTCGCCCTGGTGGAGGAGGACCTGGGCCGCGAGGCGGCCCTCACCATCGCCCGGATGCTCGTCGTCTTCCTCCGGCGGCCGGGCAACCAGGCCCAGTTCAGCGTCCAGCTCGCCGCCCAGACCGCGCGCCGCGAACCGCTGCGCGACGTCCAGGCGTGGATCGCCGAGCACCCGGACGGGGACCTGTCGGTGGACCGGCTCGCCGCCCGCGCCCGGCTCTCGCCCCGCCACTTCGCCCGCGCCTTCCGCGCCGAGACCGGGGTCACCCCGGGCCGTTACGTCGACCGGATCCGCCTCGAACACGCCCGCAGGCTCCTGGAGGAGACCTCGCGCGGGGTCGAGGAGGTCTCCCGCGCCGCCGGCTACGGCACCCCCGAGGCGATGCGCCGCGCCTTCGTGAAGGCGCTCGGCACCGCCCCGGCCGACTACCGCCGCCGTTTCCACGCACCCGTCAGCTGAAAGGGATCGCCACCGTGCAGATCGCCGTCCTGCTCTACGAGGGCTTCACCACGCTCGACGCCGTCGGACCGTACGAGCTCCTCGCCCGGCTCCCCGGCGCGGAGACCGTCTTCGTCGCCAAGGAGCCCGGCCCGGTCCGCAACGACCAGGGCAGCCTCGCCCTCGTCGCCGACGGGTCCCTCGCCGAGGTCCCGCGTCCCGACATCGTCCTCGTCCCCGGCGGCCCGGAGACCCGGCGGGCGATGCACGACCCGGAGATCCGGGAGTGGCTCCGCACCGCCGACGCCACCAGCACCTGGACCACCTCGGTCTGCACCGGCGCGCTGCTCCTCGGCGCCGCCGGACTGCTCGCCGGCCGCCGGGCGGCCACCCACTGGCTGGCCCACGACGAGCTGCGCGAGCTGGGCGTGGAGCCCGCCGGCGAGCGGGTCGTGTTCGACGGCAAGTACGTGACGGCCGCCGGCGTCTCCTCCGGCATCGACATGGCCCTGCACCTGCTCGGCCGGATCGCCGGCGACGACGCCGCCATGACCGTCCAGCTGCTCACCGAGTACGACCCCCAGCCCCCGTACGACGCCGGCTCGCCGCTCAAGGCCCCCGCCCACCTGGTGGAGCGGTGGCGCGGCGGGCGGACCGGGGACCTCGCCCGGGGCTGAGCCTCAGAGCCCGTACGTGAAGCGGGGCGCCCGGCGCTCCAGGAAGGCGGCGACGCCCTCGGCGGTGTCGCCGCTGCCGCGCGCCTGCGCGGCCCAGTGCGCGTCCCGGTCGAGGCGCCCGTCGGCGAACTCCTTGGCCGCCGCCTGGGTGAGCAGCGAGCGGGAGGCGAGGATCCGGCAGAACTCCTCGACCCGCTTCGCCAGCCCCTCCGCCGGGTGCACCTCGTCCACGAAGCCGGTCCGCAGGGCCCGTTCGGCGTCGATCAGTTCGCCGGAGAAGAGCAGGTACTTGGCGGTGGCCGGGCCCACCAGGGCGGCCAGCCGCCGGGTGGAGGAGGACGGGTAGACGATCCCGAGCTTCGCCGGGGTGATCCCGAACCGCGCGCCCTCCGCAGCGAACCGCAGGTCGCAGGCGCCGGCGAGCTGGCTGCCGCCGCCGACGCAGTAGCCGCGGACGGCCGCGAGGGTCGGCTTGGGGAAGGCGGCGAGCGCCTCCTCGGCGCGGACCGCCAGCGCCTGCTGCTCGTCACCCGGTTCGCGCAGCGTCGCGATGTCGGCGCCGGCGCAGAAGGTGTCCCCGGCGCCGGTCAGCACCAGCACCCGGACGGCCGGGTCGGCGGCGAGGCGGTCGAGGACGCCGGGCAGCGACCGCCACATGCCGGCCGTCATCGCGTTGCGCTTGGCGGGGTTGCTGATGACGAGGGTGGCGATCCCGTCCGTGACGCCGTCGACGAGCCGGGGCTCCGTGGTCTCCATGGGCCGGATGCTATCCACCGGTGCCGAACGTACGATCAGGAAGGGGTCGTCAGGCGGCCGTGAGGAGGCACGATGGCCAGGAGGACCGGGGACGACGGCCTCGACCCCGTCGAGGAGATGACCCGTGAGGGGAAGCGGCTCGGCAGGAGCTTCGGCTGGCTGGCCGCGCTCGGCGTGATCCTCGTGATCTGCGGCGTGGTCGGCCTGATCTACACCGGCGTCGCCACGCTGACCTCGATGTGGCTCTTCGGCTGGCTGCTGCTGATCGGCGGTCTGGTGGGCCTCCTCCAGGCCTTCCAGTCGAGGGGCACCAGCTACTTCTGGCTGGCGGCGGTGGTCGCGGCGGTGAACCTCGCGGCCGGCTGCGTGGTCCTCCGTCACCCGGAGGGCTCCGCCGAGGCGCTGACCATGTTCGCCGCCCTGCTCTTCCTCACCGGCGGCGTCTTCCGGCTGGTCGGCAGCGTGGTGGTGCGCGGCCCGCAGTTCGGCTGGACGCTGCTCCAGGGCGCCTTCGGGCTGCTCCTGGGCCTCCTCGTGCTCTTCGACTGGCCGGACAGCAGCCGGTACGTCCTCGGCTTCTTCTTCTCCCTGGCGCTGCTCTTCGACGGCCTCGGGCTGATCGCCATCGGCGTGGGCGGCCGGCGCATCGTCGGCCTGGTCACCCCGAAGCCGGAACCGGCCACGGGGACACCTCCGGCGACCCCTCCAGAAAACGCACAGGATCAGTCGAACAACTGATGTAGGCATACGCCACCGATCAGAGGTGGTCGATAGGTGTCGACTTCTGGTCAGTAGGTCGGGAGACCCCTCCGGATTGCCAAGACTCGAAGCGTGGCGAGAATCGAGCACGAGGGTGGGAACCGGACCATGGAGACCCGCGGAGGTGTCCCCGCCCGGCCACCGTCCTACGAAGGAGTCTGGCGCTTCACCGCTCCCGCGGTCGACGTCTCCGTCCCCCAGGCCCGGCACGCGGTACGCGACCTGCTGGCCCGTCAGGGAGTTCCGGTCCACGAGGACATCCGGCACGGGCTGCTGCTGATCGTCTCCGAGCTGGTCACCAACGCCGTGCGGCACGCGGCGCTGCTCTCCCCGGAGATAGCGGTCGAGGTGGCGATCGGGCCGGAGTGGGTGCGGGTGTCCGTCGAGGACAACCACCCCTACCGGCCCAAGGCGCTGGAGGCGGACTACGGCCAGACCGGCGGCCGGGGACTGCTCCTGGTGAAGGAGATCGCCCTGGAGGCCGGCGGCGCCTGCGACGTCGAGCACACCGCCGGCGGCGGAAAGATCATCTGGGCGGCGCTGCCCCTGGCCCCGATGGCACCGGGGCCGGGGGCGGCGGACGGCCGGGTCACCAGCCCCCGGCAGGACCCGTCAGTTCCCTGATCGCCGGCCGCGCCGCGTCGAGCACCGTCATGAACCAGGCGGAGAACGGCGCGGCCGCGTGCCGCTCGGCCAGCTCGGCCGGGGTGACGAAGGCGTACTCCCCGATCTCCTCCGGGTCCGGCCGCGGCGTGGCCTGCACCAGACCGACGAAGAGGTGGTTGAACTCCTGCTCCACCAGGCCCGAGGCCGGGTCCGGGTGGTTGTAGCGGACCGTGCCGGCCTCGCCCATCAGCGTGGGGGAGACGCCCAGCTCCTCGAAGGTGCGCCGGGCGGCCGCCGCGAAGGGCGCCTCACCCGGGTAGGGGTGCCCGCAGCAGGTGTTCGACCAGACGCCGGGGGAGTGGTACTTGCCGAGCGCCCGGCGCTGGAGCAGCAGCCGGCCCTCCTCGTCGAAGAGGAAGACCGAGAAGGCGCGGTGCAGCTGACCGGGCGCCTGGTGGGCGGCGAGCTTCTCCGCCGTACCGATGGTGTTCCCGGCCTCGTCGACCAGCTCCAGCATGATCGGCTCCGGGGTGGCGGACGGCTCCGCGCCGTTCGACGAGAGCTTCGGCGCAAGCCCCGGCGCGATCCCGGCCGTGGCGCCCTGTGTGGTCGGCATACCCATCCTTCGCTTCGGTCTGGCCCCTTGGGCCACCCCAGTCTGCCGTACAAAACCGGCTTGTCCGCACTTCGGCGGCCGGAGCCCGCCGCTCCCACCGCACCGGAGTACACCGGCGGGCGGAAGCGGCGGGACCGTCAGGAGCGGGTCAGACCCCGAAAGCCGCCGGATAGGCGATCGTGCCCGCCGGAACCGGCCCGGAATCGTCCAGGACGAGCGCCATCATCGCCTCGTCCGGAACCTCGAAACCTGGCCGGATTCCATACTCGGACGCCCGTACGAAGCCGAACCGGGGGTAGTACTCCGGATGGCCCAGCACGAGCACGAGCCGCTCGCCGGCGAGCCGCGCCGCGTCGAGCGCCGCCCGCACGACGGCCTGCCCGGCCCCGGTCCGCTGGTGCTCCGGCGCCACCGAGACCGGCGCGAGCGCCGCCGCCGGCACCCCGTCCACCCGGCACCGGGTGATCAGCGCGTGCGCCGCGACCGAACCGTCCGGCGCCTCCGCCACCACCGAGAGCCCGGGCAGCCAGGCCCCCGGGTCGGCGCGCAGGGCGTCGACCAGCTCGGCCTCGGCCGGCGACCCGAAGGCCGCCGCGGTCACCTCCCGTACGGCCGCGCGGTCGGCCTCCCGCTCCGGCCGGGTGGGCCAGCGGGGGCCGGCCGGGCGGAGCACGAGGCCCGCGTAGCCGTAGTCGCCGCCGTGGGCGCGGCGGAGCGCGATCTCGGCGCGGGCGGCCGCCACGGCCCCGGCCATCCCCGGCACCGAGGTGTCGGCGGCGTCGGCGTGCGCGGCCAGCGGGACGTAGTACTCGTCCCAGTCGCCGTCGGGCTGGGTGAAGGTGCCGAGGACGTGGTACCCGGCCCCCGCCGCGACGGCGGAGAGCTCCGCGACCGTACGGAGCGGATAGTGCTCGTCCCAGAAGGCGCGGGCCTCCGGGGCGGGCGCGTCGGTGGTCCACACGCACTCGGTGAGGACCAGGGTGCCCCCGGGGGCGAGGAGCCGGCGCCACTCGGCGAGCGCCCGGTCGAAGCCGATCACGAAGACCGAGCTCTCGGCCCAGACCAGGTCGAAGGAGCCGTCGGGGAAGGGCAGCGCGCCCATGTCGCCCCGTACGGCGCGGACCGATCCGTCGAGACCGCGCCCGGCGGCGGCCGCGCGCAGTTCGTCGAGGAACGGCTCGTGGGTGTCGACGGCCGTCACCTCGGCGCGCGCCTCGGCGGCCAGGAGCAGCGCGGAGCGGCCGGGGCCGCAGCCCAGGTCGAGCACGCGCGGCCGCTCGGGGAGTGGCCCCGCCAGCGCGAGGAGGCGACGGGTGGTGGCGTCGGAACCGGGACCCTGCCGCGGAAGACCGTGGTGCAGGGCGAAGAAGGCGTCGTGGGACGCGGAGGAGGAAGCGTTGTCGGACAACGTGGAAACCCTTGTCGAGTGAAAGGGCCCCGGCCGACGACGTGACGGACCGGTGGAAGGACCGGGATCAGGTCAGCCGGAGACCCGGGAGCCGAAGCTGGACCGGGAGCGGCCGCGCGCGGCGGCCTCCATCGCGACGGTCATCAACCTCAGCTCCTCTCCACCACGCGTTCGTACGACGAGCTTAACAGCCGGCCCCCGGAGGCCGGGGGCGGCGCGTCACAGGCAGAGCTTGGCCTCGTGCGCGGCGTGCCCGGCCGGCTCCAGCTGGAAGGTGCAGTGCTCCACGTCGAAGTGGTCGCCCAGGCAGCCCTGGAGGTCGTGGAGCATCTTCTCGTGGCCCACCGAGTCCAGCGCCCCGGCGTCCACCACCACGTGCGCGGAGAGGACCGGCATCCCGGAGGTGATCGTCCAGGCGTGCAGGTCGTGCACGTCCTCGACGCCCGGCAGGGCCAGGAGGTGCGCCCGCACCTCCCCCATGTCCACGCCCTTGGGCGCCGCCTCCAGGAGCACGTCCAGGGTCTCCCGCAGCAGCTTCACCGTGCGCGGCACGATCATCAGGCCGATGACCAGGGAGGCGATCGGGTCGGCGTACTGCCAGCCGGTCAGCAGGATGATCCCGGCGGCGACGATCACCGTCACCGAGCCCAGCGCGTCGGCCATCACCTCCAGATAGGCGCCGCGGACGTTGAGGCTCTCCTTCTGGCCGCGCATGAGCAGCGACAGCGACACGACGTTGGCCACCAGGCCGACCACGGCGAAGGCGATGGCGAGCCCGCCCTTGGTCTCGGCCGGCTCCATGAACCGCTGGACCGCCTCGTAGAGCACGTACCCGCCGACCCCGAGCAGCAGCAGACAGTTGGCGAGCGCCGCCAGGATCTCCGCCCGGGCGAAGCCGAAGGTGCGGTTCCCGGACGGCGGCCGGTTGGCGAAGTGGATCGCGAGGAGCGCCATCGCCAGGCCGATCGCGTCGGTCGCCATGTGCGCCGCGTCGGCGATCAGCGCGAGCGAGTCGGCGACCAGACCGCCGACGATCTCGATCACCATCACGGAGAGCGTGATCCCGAGCGCGATCCGCAACCGGGCGCGGTACGCGGCACCCGCGGTGCCGGCCGGCGGCGTCCCCCCGTGGCTGTGCCCGTGGTCGTGTCCAGCCCCCATGACGTGGCCTCCCAAGTCCTGTGTCGACGGTGCCCCGGGTCGCCAGTGAACTACGGGTGGGGGGTATGTGCAACACGGTACTGAACACCGTTGTCATTGCTCTGACCTGCGACGATGCCGATCCGGCCGCCATTCGTGCGATCACCTGCCGGAACACCCTCCGAGGGCCCCGGCTCACCCGTCCGGCGGAGCGGGCCCCGGCCGCCGGCGACGACCGCCCGGGAGCGCGGCGCATCCCGGCGGCGACCGGCGGGCCGGGGGGAATCCGGCGTGCGAAGCCTCGGTGAACTCCTGCTCGGTTCATCCGATAGCCTCAGCCGACGTGTCGCCGCCCGGTGCCGGGGCGCACCGTCGTGCCCGGGACCGTCGGGGCCCCGCCGGCCCTCTGCCCGTTCCAAGGAGTGAGTTCGTCTGTCGACCGCCATCCTCACCGGCCCGCCGGCACCCGGATCCTCGCTCGACGGTGATCTGCGGTCGCTCGGCTTCGACGTCCGCCGGGCCGCCGGCGCCGAGGAGGCCCGTGCCCTCCTGGCCGCCGTCCCCGCGGGCGAGCGCGTCGCCCTCGTCGACTCCCGCTTCGTCGGGCACCGCCACGCCCTGCGCCTCGCGCTGACCGACCCCCGCTTCCCGGCCGCGGCCGTGCCCGGCGCGCTCACCGCGCAGCCCGGCGCGCGCCCCGCCCTCGTCCGCGCGCTGACCGCCGCCCCCGCGCTCACCGCCCCGGGCGCCCCCGCGCCCGCCGACGACCTCCCCGGCGCCCTCGCCGACGCCCTCGACGCCGACGGCGTCGCCGTGCACCGGCCCGCGCTCGGCACCCTCGTCGCCGCCGTCCCCGCCGACGCCGAGGCCCGTCACGAGGCCCGCGCCGCCGTCGACGCCGTCGACGACGAGGCCGTCCGCCTCCGCTCCGCCGTGAAGGCCCACGACGGCTTCTTCACCACCTTCTTCATCAGCCCCTACTCGCGGTACATCGCCCGCTGGTGCGCCCGCCGGGGCCTCACCCCCAACCAGGTCACCACCGCCTCGCTGCTCACCGCCCTGATCGCGGCCGGCTGCGCGGCCACCGGGGAGCGCGGCGGCTACGTCGCCGCCGGCGTGCTGCTGCTCGTCTCCTTCGTCCTGGACTGCACCGACGGGCAGCTCGCCCGCTACGCGCTCAAGTACTCGACGATGGGCGCCTGGCTCGACGCCACCTTCGACCGGGCCAAGGAGTACGCCTTCTACGCCGGTCTCGCGCTCGGCGCGGCCCGCGGCGGCGACGACGTCTGGGCGCTCGCGCTCGGCGCCATGGTCCTCATGACCTGCCGGCACGTCGTGGACTTCGCCTTCAACGAGGCGAACGCCGCCGACGGGGCCGCGGCGGGCACCACCGCGAAGACCAGCCTGGCCCTCTCCAGCAAGCTGGACGGGGTGGGCTGGACCGTCTGGGCCCGGCGCATGATCATCCTGCCGATCGGCGAGCGCTGGGCGATGATCGCCGTCCTCACCGCCGCCACCAGCCCCCGGACCGTCTTCTGGGCGCTGATCGCCGGCTGCTCCTTCGCCGCCTGCTACACCACCGCCGGCCGCCTGCTGCGCTCGGTCAAGCGCCGGGGCCCGCGCACCGACCGCGCCGCCCGGGCCCTCGCCGACCTCGCGGACTCCGGCCCGCTCGCGCTCCTGGTCGCCCGGGCTGCCCGCCGCCTCCCGGCGCCCGCCCCGGTCGCCGCCCTCCTCGGCGCCGCCCTGATGATCGCCGTCGCGGCCACCGCCCCGGTCGGCGGCTGGGCCACCGCCGGCGCCGCCGGCGGCTACGCGGTCCTCGCCGGGATCGCCGTGGCCCGCCCCCTCAGGGGCGCCCTCGCCTGGCTCGTCCCGCCGCTCTTCCGCGCCGCCGAGTACACCACCGTGCTGCTGCTCGCCGCCCGGTCGGACGTCCCGCAGGCCGTCCCCGCGGCGTTCGGCCTGGTCGCGGCGGTCGCCTACCATCACTACGACACGGTGTACCGCATTCGCGGCGGCACCGGCGCGCCGCCCGCCTGGCTGGTGCGGCTCACCGGCGGACACGAGGGGCGCACGCTCCTGGTGGCCGTCCTCGCCGCCCTCCTCGTGGACCGCGGCGACGACTTCACCCTGGCGCTCGCCGCCCTCGCGGGCGCGCTCGCCCTCGTGGTGCTCGTGGAGTCCATCCGCTTCTGGGTCTCCTCCGGAGCACCCGCCGTTCACGACGAAGGAGAAACAGCATGATCGGCCTCGTTCTGGCAGCCGGTGCCGGACGGCGACTGCGCCCCTACACCGACACCCTCCCGAAGGCCCTCGTGCCCGTGGACGGCGACACCACCGTCCTCGACCTCACGCTGAAGAACTTCGCCGAGGTCGGCCTCACCGAGGTCGCGATCGTCGTCGGCTACCGCAAGGAGGCCGTCTACGCCCGCAAGGAGGCCCTGGAGGCGAAGTACGGCCTCTCCCTCACCCTGATCGACAACGACAAGGCCGAGGAGTGGAACAACGCCTACTCCCTGTGGTGCGCCCGTGAGGTCCTCAAGCGCGGTGTGATCCTCGCCAACGGCGACACCGTCCACCCGGTCTCCGTCGAGAAGACCCTGCTCGCCGCCCGCGGCAAGGGCCAGAAGATCATCCTCGCCCTCGACACGGTGAAGAAGCTCGCCGACGAGGAGATGAAGGTCGTCACCGCCGAGGGCGAGGGCGTCCGGAAGATCACGAAGCTGATGGACCCGGCCGACGCGACCGGCGAGTACATCGGCGTCACCCTCATCGAGGCCGAGGCCGCCGAGGAGCTGGCCGACGCCCTGAAGGCCACCTTCGAGCGCGACCCCGACCTGTACTACGAGGACGGCTACCAGGAGCTCGTCCACCGCGGCTTCACCGTCGACGTCGAGCCCATCGGCGAGGTCTCCTGGGTCGAGATCGACAACCACGACGACCTCGCCAAGGGCCGGGAGATCGCGTGCCGGTACTGACCCGACTGATCCCGTCGCCGGTCGTCGTCGACATCCGCCGGGGGGCGCTGGACGACCTGTCCGCGCTCCTCGCGGACCAGCGGATCTCCAGCAACGGCAAGATCGCCGTCGCCATCAGCGGCGGGTCCGGCCTGAAGCTGCGCGACCAGTTCGCCCCGGAGCTCCCCGGCGCCGACTGGTACACGGTCTCCGGCGGCACCATCGACGAGGCGGTCAAGCTCGCCGACGCCATGCGCGGCAAGCGGTACGACGCCGTGGTCGCCCTCGGCGGCGGCAAGATCATCGACGTGACGAAGTACGCGGCGGCCCGGGTCGGGCTGCCGCTGGTGGCGATAGCCACCAACCTCTCGCACGACGGCATCTGCTCGCCGATCTCCACCCTGGACAACGACAACGGGCGCGGCTCGTACGGCGTCCCCACCCCGATCGCGCTGGTCATCGACCTCGACGTGATCCGGGACGCCCCGATCCGCTTCATCCGCTCCGGCATCGGCGACGCGGTCTCCAACATCTCCGCCCTCGCGGACTGGGAGCTGTCCCACCGCGAGACCGGCGAGAAGATCGACGGCCTCGCCGCCGCCATGGCCCGCAGCGCGGGCGAGGCGGTGCTCCGGCACCCCGGCGGCGTCGGCGACGACGACTTCCTCGTCACCCTCTCCGAGGGCCTGGTGATGTCCGGCATCGCCATGTCCATCAGCGGCGACAGCCGCCCCTCCTCCGGCGCCTGCCACGAGATCAGCCACGCCTTCGACCTGCTCTTCCCGGCCCGCGCGGCCAGCCACGGCGAGCAGTGCGGCCTCGGCGCGGCCTTCGCGATGCACCTGCGCGGTGCCCGCGAGGAGTCCGGCGTGATCGTGGAGACCCTGCGCCGGCACGGCCTGCCCGTGACGCCGGAGGAGATGGGCTTCACCGTCGACGAGTTCGTGCGCGCGGTGGAGTTCGCCCCGCAGACCCGGCCGGGCCGGTTCACCATCCTGGAACACCTCGACCTGTCCGCCGACGAGATCAGGGACGCGTACGCCGACTATGCCAAAGCCATCGGTAGCTGAGCTCCGCCCGGTCGTCCACCCGCCGGGTGTGAAGGACCGGCGGAGCGGCGAGCACTGGGGCGGCCGCCTCTACATGAGGGAGATCTCCCTCAGGATCACCCGCCAGCTGGCGAACACCCGGGTCACCCCGAACCAGCTGACGTACCTGATGACCCTGGCCGGCGTCCTCGCCGCCCCGGCCCTCCTGGTGCCGGGCGTGTGGGGCGCCGTGCTCGGGGTCGTCGCGGTCCAGCTGTACCTGCTGCTCGACTGCGTCGACGGCGAGCTGGCCCGCTGGAAGAAGCAGTACTCGCTGGCCGGCGTCTACCTGGACCGGGTCGGCGCCTACCTGTGCGACGCGGCCGTGCTCGTCGGCTTCGGCCTGCGCGCCGCCGACCTGTGGGGCGAGGGCCGGATCGACTGGCTGTGGGCCTTCCTCGGCACCCTGGCCGCGCTCGGCGCCATCCTGATCAAGGCCGAGACCGACCTGGTCGGCGTCGCCCGCCACCAGAACGGCATGCCCCCGGTCAAGGAGGCGGCCTCGGAGCCGCGCTCCTCCGGCATGGCGCTGGCCCGCCGGGCCGCCGCCGCGCTCAAGTTCCACCGGCTGATCCTCGGGATCGAGGCCTCCCTGCTGATCCTGGTCCTGGCCGTGGCCGACCAGATGCGCGGCGACCTCTTCTTCTCCCGGCTCGGCGTCGCCGTCCTCGCCGGCATCGCGCTGCTCCAGACCCTCCTGCACCTCGTCTCGGTGCTGGCGTCCAGCAGACTGAAGTAGAGGCCCCCGGGCCCGCCGCCCGCCGGGAAGATCGCCCGGCGTCCCGGCGGGCCGCCCGGATGGCGTACGGTGTGGCGGCGGACCCGGTGCCGGGGGCCGCCCACCGGTCAGCTGACATCGCGGCACCCCCTCGTGCCGCCATCGTGAACACGAAAGTTTCGACTGTGAGTGACATTCACCAGGGCGGGGCGGTCGCGACCAGCGCGCCTCCCGCCTCCGTCGACGCGGGCCTGGCCCCGGGCGAGCTCGCCGCGAAGTACGGCCTCGCGGTCAGCGGCGCCCGGCCCGGACTGTTCGAGTACGTCCGGCAGCTGTGGAGCCACCGCCACTTCATCATGGCCTTCTCCTCGGCGAAGCTCACCGCCCAGTACAGCCAGGCCAAGCTCGGCCAGGTCTGGCAGGTGGCGACGCCGCTGCTCAACGCCCTGATCTACTACCTGATCTTCGGGCTCATCCTGGGCGCCGGAAAGGGCATGGAGAAGGACGTCTACATCCCCTTCCTGGTCACCGGCATCTTCGTGTTCACCTTCACGCAGAGCTCCGTGATGGCCGGCGTACGGGCGATCTCGGGCAACCTCGGACTGGTGCGGGCCCTGCACTTCCCGCGCGCCAGCCTCCCCATCAGCTTCTCGATCCAGCAGCTCCAGCAGCTGCTCTTCTCGATGATCGTGCTCGTCGCGATCGTCATGGTCTCCGGCAGCTACCCGTCGGCGAGCTGGCTCCTGGTGGTCCCGGCGCTCCTGCTGCAGTTCGTGTTCAACACGGGGCTCGCCCTGATCATGGCCCGGGCCGGCGCCAAGACGCCCGACCTCGCCCAGCTGATGCCCTTCGTCATGCGGACCTGGCTGTACGCCTCCGGCGTCATGTTCTCGATCCCCGTGATGCTCAAGGACAAGCCGCAGTGGATCGCGGACATCCTCATGTACAACCCGGCGGCGGTCTACATGGACCTGATCCGCTTCGCCCTCATCGACGGCTACGGCTCCGAGAACCTGCCCGACCACGTCTGGGCCACCGGCCTCGGCTGGGCCCTGCTCCTCGGGATCGGCGGCTTCGTCTACTTCTGGAAGGCCGAGGAGAGGTACGGCCGTGGCTGACACCGTCCAGGGCGCCAAGACGCCCACCGTCATCTGCGACGACGTCCACATCGTCTACCGGGTCAACACCGGTGGCGGCGGCAAGGGCAGCGCCACCGCCGCCCTCAGCCGGATCGTCGGCAAGGGCAAGGCCGAGGTCTCCCGGGGCGTCCGCAAGGTGCACGCCGTCCGCGGCGTCACCTTCACCGCCTACCGCGGCGAGGCCATCGGCCTCATCGGCACCAACGGCTCCGGCAAGTCCACCCTGCTGCGCGCCATCGCCGGCCTGCTCCCCACCGAGAGCGGCAAGGTCTACACCGACGGCCAGCCCTCGCTCCTCGGCGTCAACGCGGCCCTGATGAACGACCTCACCGGCGAGCGCAACGTCATCCTCGGCGGCCTCGCCATGGGCATGAGCCGCGAGGAGATCCACGCGCGGTATCAGGACATCGTCGACTTCTCCGGGATCAACGACAAGGGCGACTTCATCAGCCTGCCCATGCGCACCTACTCCTCCGGCATGGGCGCCCGGCTCCGCTTCGCCATCGCCGCCGCCAAGAACCACGACGTGCTCCTCATCGACGAGGCGCTCGCCACCGGCGACCGCAAGTTCCAGATCCGCTCCGAGGAGCGCATCCGCGAGCTGCGCAAGGAGGCCGGCACGGTCTTCCTGGTCAGCCACAGCAACAAGTCCATCCGGGACACCTGCGACCGGGTGCTCTGGCTGGAGAAGGGCCAGCTCCTGATGGACGGCCCGACCGACGAGGTCCTCAAGGCGTACGAGCGCGAGACCGCCCGCTGAGGTCCGCGCCGCACCCCGTGCCGCAGCGCCCCCGCCGTCCCCGGCGGGGGCGCTTCCGGTTTTCGCCGGTCGGCCCCCCGAGCGGAATGTTCATGCGGTCAACATCGGGCAGGATGAGCCCATGACGGCGATCTCGGGAGGAAAGAACTACCACCACGGCGACCTGCGCAACGCCCTGATCTGCGCGGCCGTCGACCTCGCCACCGAGGGCGGTCCCGAACGGGTCGTCCTGCGCGAGGCGGCCCGCCGGGTCGGCGTCTCGCCCACCGCCGCCTACCGCCACTTCGACGGGCGCGGCGAACTGCTCCGCACCGTCCGCTCCCACGCCCGCGCCCGGCTCGCCGAGGCCATGGAGCGCGCCGCCGCCCGCGAGCCCGGCGCCGACGACCCCGTCCTCGCCGCCGAGCGGCGGCTCGCCGCCCTCTGCCGCGGCTACGTCGGCTTCGCCGTCGAGCACCCCGGCCTCTACCGCGCCGCCTTCGGCGCCGTCCGCCCCGCCGGGGAGCCGCCGGCCGGCGGCGCCGCGCCCCCCGCGCCCGAGATCCGCGCCTTCACCCTGCTCAAGGAGGCCCTGGAGGCCCTCGACCGGTTCGGCGTCCGCCGGCCCGCCGCCGGGGCCGCCGCCTGGTCCGCCGTGCACGGCCTCTCGCTGCTCCTCCTCGAAGGCCCGCTGCGCCGGCTCTCCGCCCAGCGCCGCGACGACGTGGTCGAGACGACCCTCGCCATGGTCGTCTCCGGAGCCCGCCCCCGCTGACCCCTCCCGGCGGGCGGCGTCGCCACAGGTCAGCCCGGCCCGGAGGGCCCGCGCGGCGGCAGACCCCCCGAATGGCGACATCCCTCGTACAACGTAAGCTGTACCGGTCTGATCAACATCGCCCTCGGCGCCCCCGGAACACCCGGGGGGCGCGTGCTCCGGCGCGCGGCGGCGTGTCCGAAATAGGATGGATTGGATCGGCAGTGTAGAACGGGAGATATGACGGCCATGACGCAGAATCTCCAGCTTCACGTGGGTGTCGCCGTCCCCGCGCCGGGCGCCGCCCGGTGACGGCTTCCCGGCACGTGCGCGCCGCCGATCCCCCGCGCACCACACTCGGCAAGGCCGCGGACGAGAACTTCCCCGTGGCCCCCTTCTTCCTGCCGCGCGCCTGGCGCGACGACCTCATGGCCGTCTACGGCTACGCCCGCCTCGTCGACGACATCGGCGACGGCGACCTCGCCCCCGGCGGCGCCGACGCCCGCCTGCTGGGCGTCGGCCCCGAGGAGGCCGCCGACCGGCTCGTCCTCCTCGACGCCTTCGAGCAGGACCTGCGCCGGGTCTTCGACGGGACCCCCCGCCACCCGCTGCTGCGCGCCCTCCAGCCCACGGTCCGGCGCCGCGGCCTCACCCCCGGCCCCTTCCTCGGCCTGATCCGGGCCAACCGCCAGGACCAGCTCGTCCGCCGCTACGAGACGTACGACGACCTCCTCGCCTACTGCGAGCTCTCCGCCAACCCCGTCGGCCGGCTCGTCCTCGGCATCACCGGCACCGCCACCCCCGAGCGGATCCGCCGCTCCGACCAGATCTGCACCGCCCTCCAGATCGTGGAGCACCTCCAGGACGTCGCCGAGGACCTCGGCCGCGACCGGATCTACCTCCCCGCCGAGGACCTCAAGCGGTTCCACGTCACCGAGGACGACCTGGCCCGGCCCACCGCCGGCGCCGCCGTGCGCTCCCTGATCGCCTTCCAGGCCGAGCGCGCCCGCGCGCTGCTGCACGCGGGCATCCCGCTCGTCGGCAGCGTCCACGGCCGCCTCCGCCTGCTCCTCACCGGCTTCACCGCCGGCGGGCTCGCCGCGCTCGACGCCGTCGCCGCCGCCGGCTTCGACGTCCTCGCCGGCCCGCCGAAGCCCACCAAGCCGAGCCTGACGCGCCAGGCGGGAGCGGTCCTGCTCCGGGCGCGGAGAGAGGGGGCATCGTGACCGTGGACCACCTGACCGCGCCGTCCGCGCCGGTGCAGGCCGCGTACAGCTACTGCGAGGCCGTCACCGGGCAGCAGGCCCGCAACTTCGCCTACGGCATCCGCCTCCTGCCCGCCGACAAGCGACAGGCCATGTCGGCGCTGTACGCCTTCTCCCGGCGCGTCGACGACATCGGCGACGGCACCCTCGCCCCCGAGGTGAAGCACGAGCGCCTGGAGACCACCCGGACCCTCCTCGACCGGATCCGCAAGGACGACGTCGCCGAGGACGACACCGACCCCGTCGCCGTCGCCCTCGCCGACTCCGCCCGCCGCTTCCCGATCCCCCTCGAAGGGCTCGACGAGCTGATCGACGGCGTCCTCATGGACGTCCGCGGCGCCACCTACCGCACCTGGGACGAGCTCAAGGTCTACTGCCGGTGCGTCGCCGGCGCCATCGGCCGGCTCTCCCTCGGCGTCTTCGGCACCCAGCCCGGCGCCGCCGACGCCCACCGGGCCGCCGAGTACGCCGACACCCTCGGCCTCGCGCTCCAGCTCACCAACATCCTCCGGGACGTCCGCGAGGACGCCGGCAACGGCCGCACCTACCTGCCCGCCGAGGACCTCGCCCGCTTCGGCTGCGAGGACGGCTTCGCCACCGCCGCCCTGCCCCCCGGCGCCGACTTCGCCGGCCTCGTCCACTTCGAGGTGCGCCGCGCCCGCGCCCTCTTCACCGAGGGCTACCGGCTCCTCCCGATGCTCGACCGGCGCAGCGGCGCCTGCGTCGCCGCCATGGCCGGCATCTACCGCCGGCTCCTCGACCGCATCGAGCGCGACCCCGGGGCCGTGCTCCGCGGCCGGGTCTCGCTGCCCGGCCCCGAGAAGGCGTACGTCGCCGTCCGCGGCCTCTCCGGCCTCGACGCCCGGCACATCGCCCGCACCGCCAGGAGGAGCGCCCGATGACCGCCACGGACGCGCGTCCGAGCGCCGTCGTCGTCGGCGGCGGGCTCGCCGGGATCACCGCGGCGCTCCAGCTCGCCGACGCCGGCGTCGCCGTCACCCTCCTCGAAGGACGGCCCCGCCTCGGCGGCCTGGCCTTCTCCTTCCGCCGCGGCGACCTCACCGTCGACAACGGCCAGCACGTCTACCTGCGCTGCTGCACCGCCTACCGCTGGTTCCTCGACCGGATCGACGGCGCCCGCCTCGCCCCCCTCCAGGACCGGCTCGACGTGCCCGTCCTCGACGTCGCCCACCCCCGCGGCCCCCGCCTCGGCCGGATCCGCCGCGACCCGCTGCCGGTCCCCTTCCACCTGGTCCGCAGCCTCGCCACGTACCCCCACCTCTCCCTCGCCGAGCGGGCCTCCGTCGGCCGCGCCGCCCTCGCGCTGAAGAAGCTCGACCCCGCCGACCCGGCCCTCGACGGCATCGACTTCGCCACCTGGCTCGGCCGGCACGGCCAGTCGGCCCGCAGCATCGAGGCCCTGTGGGACCTCGTCGGCGTCCCCACCCTCAACGCCCCCGCCCCGGACGCCTCCATGGGGCTCGCCGCCATGGTCTTCAGGACCGGGCTGCTCACCGACCCCGGCGCCGCCGACATCGGCTGGGCCCACGTGCCGCTCGGCCACCTCCACGACACCCTCGCCGGCAAGGTCCTCGACGGGCTCGGCGTCCGGACCCTGCTGCGCACCAAGGCCGAGCGGATCTCCCGCGCCGACGACGGCCGCTGGACCGTCGAGGTCCCCGGCGAGACCCTCGACGCCGACGCCGTCGTCCTCGCCGTCCCCCAGACCGAGACCCACGGACTGCTCCCCGAGGGCGCCCTCGACGACGCCGACCGGCTCCTCGACATCGGCACCGCGCCCATCCTCGACCTGCACGTCGTCTACGACCGCAAGGTGCTCAAGCGGCCCTTCTTCACCGCCCTCGGCTCCCCGGTCCAGTGGGTCTTCGACCGCACCGGGTCCGCCGGACTCACCGGCGGCGGCCAGTACCTGGCCGTCTCGCAGTCCGCCGCCCAGGACGAGATCGACGCACCCGTCGCCGCGCTCCGAGCGCGCTACCTCCCGGAGCTGGAGCGGCTGCTGCCCGCCGCCCGGGGCGCCGGGGTCCGCGACTTCTTCGTCACCCGGGAGCGGACCGCCACCTTCGCCCCCACACCCGGCGTCGGGCGCCTCCGCCCCGGCACCCGCACCCGTGCGCCCGGCCTGTACCTGGCCGGCGCCTGGACCGCCACCGGCTGGCCCGCGACCATGGAGGGTGCCGTCCGAAGCGGCTTCAGCGCCGCCGGCGCGGTGCTCTCCGCCTTCGGCCGCCGCCACGACCACCCGCTGCAGGAGGCGGCATGAGTGTGATCACAGGAACCAGAGGAGAGACCGTGCCGACCGTGCCCCCGGGGACCCCGGCCGTCGACACCGCCGACGTGAACGCCCTGCTGGAGAGGGGGCGGACCCTGTCCACCCCCGTCATGCGGGCGGCCGTCGGCCGTCTCGCGCCGCCCATGGACACCGTGGCCGCCTACCACTTCGGCTGGATCGACGCCCAGGGCAACCCCGCCGACGCCGACAGCGGCAAGGCCGTGCGCCCCGCGCTCGCCCTGCTCTCCGCCGAGGCCGCCGGCGCCGCGCCCGAGGTCGGCGTCCCCGGCGCCGTCGCCGTCGAGCTCGTGCACAACTTCTCGCTGCTCCACGACGACCTCATGGACGGCGACGAGCAGCGCCGCCACCGCGACACGGTGTGGAAGGTGCACGGCCCCGCCCAGGCCATCCTGGTCGGCGACGCCCTCTTCGCCCTGGCCAACGAACTCCTCCTGGAAATCGGCACCGTGGAGGCCGGCCGCGCCACCCGCCGCCTCACCACCGCCTCCCGCAAGCTGATCGACGGGCAGGCCCAGGACATCTCCTACGAGCACCGCGAGCGGGTCACCGTCGAGGAGTGCCTGGAGATGGAGGGCAACAAGACGGGCGCCCTGCTCGCCTGCGCCGTCTCCATCGGCGCCGTCCTCGGCGGCGCCGACGAGCGCACCGCCGACAAGCTGGAGGAGTACGGCTACCACCTCGGCCTCGCCTTCCAGGCCGTCGACGACCTCCTCGGCATCTGGGGCGACCCGGACGCCACCGGCAAGCAGACCTGGAGCGACCTGCGGCAGCGGAAGAAGTCGCTGCCCGTCGTCGCCGCCCTCGCCGCCGGCGGGGAGGCGTCCGAGCGGCTCGCCCGGCTCCTCGCCGAGGACGCCAAGTCCCCCGATTTCGCCTCCTTCACCGAGGCGGACTTCGCCCACCGCGCCGCCCTCATCGAGGAGGCCGGCGGCCGCGAATGGACTGCCGAGGAGGCCCGCCGCCAGCACGCGATCGCGCTGCGCGCCCTGGACGAGGTCGACATGCCCGCCCGGGTCCGCGACCAGCTGATCGCCCTCGCCGACTTCGTCGTCGTACGGAAGAAATGATCACCGACCGCCAGATATGAGTGCTTGGTCGCCGGCCGGTGCCACCCGGCACCGGCCGACGGCAGACCCGCAGGAGCAGAAGGAACCGACTGCACGAAGGGGAAGCCATGACAGCGACGACCGACGGAAACGCCGGGGCTCTCGGCCCTCTCGCACCCGCGGCCAGCACCACGCCACAGCACACCACGACCGACTCCGCACGCCTCGACGAGACGGCCGCCCGCGCCGTCCGCGCGGCCACCGACCACCTCCTCGCCCGCCAGGCCCCCGAGGGCTGGTGGAAGGGCGACCTGGAGACCAACGTCACCATGGACGCCGAGGACCTCCTGCTGCGCCGGTTCCTCGGCATCCTCGACCCGGACACCACCGCGGCCGCCGCCCGCCACATCCGGAGCCGGCAGTACGAGGACGGCACCTGGCCCACCTTCCACGGCGGACCCGGCGAACTCTCCGCCACCGTCGAGGGCTACGTCGCCCTCCGGCTCGCCGGAGACCGGCCCGAGGCCCCGCACATGGCCCGCGCCGCCGCCTGGATCCGGGCCCACGGCGGCATCGCCGCCAGCCGGGTCTTCACCCGCATCTGGCTGGCCCTGTTCGGCTGGTGGCGCTGGGAGGACCTGCCCGAGCTGCCGCCCGAGCTGATCTTCCTGCCGAAGTGGTTCCCGCTGAACATCTACGACTTCGGCTGCTGGGCCCGGCAGACCATCGTGCCGCTCACCATCGTCTCCGCGAAGCGCCCGGTCCGCCCCGCGCCCTTCTCCCTCGACGAGCTGCACACCGACCCCGCCCGTCCGGCGCCGCCGCGCCCGCTCGCCCCGCTCACCGGCTGGGACGGCGTCTTCCAGCGCCTCGACAAGGCCCTGCACGTCTACCACCGCCTCGCCCCGCGCGGCCTGCGCCGGGCGGCGATGAACTCCGCCGCCCGCTGGATCGTCGAACGGCAGGAGAACGACGGCTGCTGGGGCGGCATCCAGCCGCCGGCCGTCTACTCGGTGATCGCCCTCCACCTGCTCGGCTACGACCTGGACCACCCCGTCATGCGGGCCGGCCTGGAGTCCCTGGACCGGTTCGCCGTCTGGCGCGAGGAGCCCGACGGCCCGGCCCGCATGGTCGAGGCCTGCCAGTCGCCGGTCTGGGACACCTGCCTCGCCACCGTCGCCCTCGCCGACGCCGGTCTCCCCGCCGACCACCCGGCGCTGGTGAGGGCCGTGGACTGGATGCTCGACGAGGAGATCACCAGGGCCGGCGACTGGGCGGTGCGCCGCCCCGGACTTCCGCCCGGCGGCTGGGCGTTCGAGTTCCACAACGACAACTACCCCGACATCGACGACACCGCCGAGGTGGTCCTCGCCCTGCGCCGGGTCCGCCACCCCGAGCCCGCCCGGGTCGACGCCGCCGTCGCCCGCGCCGTCCGCTGGACCGCCGGCATGCAGTCCGGCGACGGGGGCTGGGGCGCCTTCGACGCCGACAACACCAGCACCCTGCCCAACAAGCTGCCCTTCTGCGACTTCGGCGAGGTCGTCGACCCGCCCTCGGCCGACGTCACCGCCCACGTGGTGGAGATGCTGGCGTACGAGGGCCGGGCCGGGGACCCCCGCGCCCGCCGCGGCATCGACTGGCTCCTCGCCGAACAGGAGCCGAACGGCGCCTGGTTCGGCCGCTGGGGCGTCAACTACGTCTACGGCACCGGCGCGGTGCTCCCCGCCCTCGCCGCCGCCGGGATCCCCGCCTCCCACCCGGCGGTCCGCCGGGCCGTCGCCTGGCTCGCCTCCGTGCAGAACCAGGACGGCGGCTGGGGCGAGGACATGCGCTCGTACGACGACCGCTCCTGGATCGGCCGGGGCGTCTCCACCGCCTCCCAGACCGCCTGGGCCCTCATCGCCCTCCTCGCCGCCGGGGAGCGCGACTCCGAGACCGTCCGGCGGGGCGTGGCCTGGCTGGTGGGGACCCAGCGCGAGGACGGCTCCTGGGACGAGCCGTACTTCACCGGCACCGGCTTCCCCTGGGACTTCTCCATCAACTACCACCTCTACCGGCAGGTCTTCCCGCTCACCGCGCTCGGCCGGTACGTGCACGGGGAGCCGTCCCCCGGCGGGGCCCCGTGACGGCCCGCGACCGCCCGCCCGGCGACCCGGGGGCCGCCGCTCCGCCGCTGCTGATCGCCTGCGCCCTCGGCATCGAGCGCCTCGCCCTGCGCGGCGGCGGACGCGGCGGGGCGCCCGGCCCGGTCCGGGTGGTGCGGACGGGCATGGGGCCCGCCCACGCGGCCCGCGGGGTCTCCCGGGCGCTGGCCCGCGAGGGCTGGGCCGGGGCCGCCGTCGTCGCCTCCGGCTTCTGCGCCGGGCTCGCTCCGGGCATGCACCCCGGCGACCTGGTCGTCGCCGGGGAGACCCGGGACCCCGACGGCGCCACCCCCTGCGACGGCACCGGCCTCCTCGTCGAGGCGCTCGCCAGGGCGCTGCCCGGCAGGACCGTGCACACCGGCCCGCTGACCGGCTCCGGCCACGTGGTGCGCGGCCCCGAGCGGGCCGCGCTGGCCGCCGGCGGGGCGATCGCCGTCGACATGGAGTCCGCCGCCACCCTCCGCACCGCGCGGGCGGCCGGACCCCGCCCGGTTGCGGCCGTACGGGTGGTCGTGGACGCTCCTGAACACGAGCTGGTCCGAATCGGGACGGTTCGCGGGGGAATATCGGCCTTCCGCGTCCTTCGTGCCGTCCTTCCCGCTTTCTTCGAATGGCACCGTTCTCTGCTGCTCCCCAGGAGGTGAGCGAGTCATGGCCATGCCGCTCCGTCAGTCCGTCCGGGTCGGGACCTATCTCTTCGAACAGAAGCTCCGCAAGCGGGACAAGTTCCCCCTCATCGTCGAGCTGGAGCCGCTCTACGCCTGCAACCTCAAGTGCGAGGGCTGCGGCAAGATCCAGCACCCGGCCGGTGTGCTCAAGCAGCGCATGCCGGTCGCCCAGGCGGTCGGCGCCGTCCTGGAGTCCGGCGCCCCGATGGTCTCCATCGCCGGCGGCGAGCCGCTGATGCACCCCCAGATCCACGAGATCGTGCGCCAGCTGGTCGCCCGCCGGAAATACGTCTTCCTCTGCACCAACGCGATGCTGCTCCGCAAGAAGCTGGCCGACTTCAGGCCGTCGCCGTACTTCGCCTTCGCCGTGCACATCGACGGACTGCGCGAGCGCCACGACGAATCGGTGGCCAAGGAGGGCGTCTTCGACGAGGCCGTGGCGGCGATCAAGGAGGCCAAGCGGCGCGGATTCCGGGTGACCACCAATTCGACCTTCTTCAACACCGACACCCCGCAGACGATCATCGAGGTGCTGAACTTCCTCAACGACGACCTCCAGGTCGACGAGATGATGATCTCGCCCGCCTACGCCTACGAGAAGGCGCCCGACCAGGAACACTTCCTCGGCGTCGAACAGACCAGGGAACTCTTCAAGAAGGCCTTCGCCGGCGGCAACCGGCGCCGCTGGCGGCTCAACCACTCGCCGCTCTTCCTGGACTTCCTCGAAGGAAAGGCCGACTTCCCCTGCACCGCCTGGGCGATCCCCAACTACTCCCTCTTCGGGTGGCAGCGCCCCTGCTATCTGATGAGCGACGGCTACGTCCCCACCTACCGGGAACTCGTCGAGGAGACCGACTGGGACAAGTACGGCCGGGGCAAGGACCCGCGCTGCGCCAACTGCATGGCGCACTGCGGCTACGAACCCACCGCCGTGCTCGCCACCATGGGCTCGCTCAAGGAGTCGCTGCGCGCGGTCCGCGAGACCGTCCAGGGGAGCTGAGGGGCGGGCCATGACCGACGGCTTCGACCTGCGGGCGCTGCTCGCCGAGCGCGGCGGCGAGCGGTACGGGCTGCACGCCCGGTACCTCAACCCGCAGCTGCCGCGGATGCTGCACGCCATCGGCTTCGACAAGGTCTACGAGCGGGCCGCTGGCGCCCACTTCTGGGACGCCGAGGGCAACGACCACCTCGACATGCTCGCCGGCTTCGGCGTCATGGGCCTCGGCCGGCACCACCCCGTCGTCCGCGAGGCCCTGCACGCCGTCCTCGACGCGGACCTGCCCGACCTCACCCGCTTCGACTGCCCGCCGCTGCCCGGCCTGCTCGCCGAGCGGCTGCTCGCCCACAGCCCCCACCTCGACCGGGTCTTCTTCGGCAACAGCGGCACCGAGGCCGTCGAGACCGCCCTGAAGTTCGCCCGGTACGCCACCGGCCGGCCGAGGGTCGTCTACTGCCACCACGCCTTCCACGGGCTCACCACCGGCGCCCTCTCGGTCAACGGCGAGGACGGCTTCCGGGCGGGCTTCGACCCGCTGCTCCCGGACACCGCGATCGCGCTGGGCGACCTCGACGCCCTGGAGCGCGAGCTCCGCCGGGGCGACGTGGCCGCCTTCGTGGTCGAGCCGATCCAGGGCAAGGGCGTCCACGAGGCCCCGCCCGGCTTCCTGGCCGCCGCCCAGGAGCTGCTGCGCCGGCACGGGGCGCTGCTGATCGCCGACGAGGTGCAGACCGGCCTCGGCCGGACCGGCGACTTCTACGCGTACCAGCACGAGGACGGGGTCGAGCCGGACCTGGTGTGCGTGGCGAAGGCGCTCTCCGGCGGCTACGTGCCGGTGGGCGCCACCCTCGGCAGGGACTGGATCTTCAAGAAGGTCTACTCCTCGATGGACCGGGTCCTGGTCCACTCGGCCAGCTTCGGCTCCAACGCCCAGGCGATGGCGGCCGGGCTCGCGGTCCTGGCGGTGATGGAGTCCGAGGACACCGTCGCGCACGTGCGGCGGGTCGGCGGGCTGCTGAAGGGGCGCCTGGAGGAGCTGGTGCCCCGGTACGAGCTGCTGCACGAGATCCGCGGCCGGGGGCTGATGATCGGCATCGAGTTCGGCCGGCCGGCCTCGCTGGGGCTGCGCGGCCGGTGGGCGATGCTCCAGACGGCCCGGAAGGGACTCTTCGCGCAGATGGTGGTGGTGCCGCTGCTCCAGCGGCACCGGATCCTCACCCAGGTCTCCGGGGACCACCTGGAGGTGATCAAGCTGATCCCGCCGCTGGTGATCGACGAGGCGGACGTGGACCGCTTCGTCACCGCCTTCACCGCGGTCATGGACGACGCCCACGGCGGCGGCGGGCTGCTCTGGGACTTCGGGAAGACGCTGGTCAGGCAGGCGGTCGCGCAGCGCTGAGCCGGGCCGTCCCGCCGGTTTTTGCCTCTGGGGCAAGAAACTTGCCCCAGAGGCACGATCCTGGCGGAATGGACGCATGGACCACGTCCCCCGGGGCTCCGCCCCGGAAACCGCCGCTCCCGGTCCCGTGCCCGACGTCGCCCCGCAGCTGCGGGCGCTGCGTCGGCGCCGGGGGCTCACCCTGGAGGCCGCCGCCCAGCGGGCCGGGCTCTCCCCGGCGCACCTCTCGCGCCTGGAGACCGGGAACCGGCAGCCCTCGCTGCCGATGCTGCTTGCCCTCGCCCGTATCTACGGTACGACGGTCGCCGAGCTGCTCGGGGAGACCCCGCCCGAACGCGACCCGGTGATCCGGGCCGGCCGCTCCGAGCCGGTCGAGGCCGACGGCTGGGTCTACCGGCAGGTCGGCGGGGCGGGGCGGGCCCTGCAGTGCCTGCGCGTCCACGTGCCCTCCGCCACCCGGGCCGACATCGTGCGGGTCCACCCCGGCGAGGAGTGGATCCACGTCCTGGAGGGGCGGGTGCGGCTCGCGCTCGGCGAGACGGTGCACCTCCTCGACCCCGGGGACAGCGCGCACTTCGACTCGCTCACCCCGCACCGGATCGGCGCCGCGGGGCCGGCCGGCGCCGAGCTCCTCTTCGTCCACACCCTGATGCAGAGCCCCGTCGCCGAGCTGTGCCTCGGCGACGGGACCCCGCACCGGCGCTGACACCCCGAAAGGTGCTGCCATGTCCGACAAATCCGTATCGGTCACCGGTGAAGAGCGCGGCGAGGGCCGGTTCCCCAAGGGGCTGGTGCTCCGGCTCTTCGCCTATCTGATCGCCGGCCACCTCTTCGCCGGCTTCCTCTACCTGCTCTTCATGCTCGGGGGGCAGAACCAGTGACCCGCCGGGCGGAGACCGCTCACGCCTCCGTGAGCAGCCGCTCCCGCAGCCGCTCCCGGGTCTCGGGCGCCAGCTTCAGCCCCCGGGCGAGATAGGCGTCCACGGAGCCCCAGGTCGCGTCGATCGTCTCGAAGGCGGCCCGCAGGTACTCCACCCGCGCGTCGAAGAGCGGGCTCAGCAGCTCCATCACCTCGGGCGCCATCGCGTCCCGGGCGGTGGAGCTGCGGCGCACCTTGTACCGGCGGTGGGGCGCGTTCGACTTCACGTAGTCGGCCTCGATCGCCGCGCGCTCCACGCCCAGCGCGAGCAGGGTGACGGCGATCGAGAGCCCGGCGCGGTCCTTGCCGGCCGCGCAGTGCATCAGGGCCGGGACGGAGTCCTCGGCGAGGGAGTGCAGGACCCGGCTGTGCTCGGCGGTCCGCTCCACGACCATCCGGCGGTACGAGGAGGTCATCCGCTCCGCGGCCCGGCCGTCGCCCAGCAGCTCCCGCAGCGTGGCGAGGTCGCCCTCGCGGACCAACCGCCAGAACTCCTTGCCGTCGGCCGGGTCGCTCAGCGGTATGTTCACGTTCCGCACGCCCGGCAGCTCGACGTCCGGGCCCTCTATCCGGGCGTCGGCGGCGTTGCGGAAGTCGAAGACGGTGTGCAGGCCGAGGCCGGAGAGGAAGGCCGCGTCGGACTCGGTGGCGTCGGCGAGGTGGCCGCTGCGGAAGAGGGCGCCGGGCCGGACGAACCGCCCGTCCGTCGTCGGCAGCCCGCCCACGTCCCGGAAGTTGCGGACCTCCGCGAGCTCGGGCTCACCGGGTTCGAGGGGCTGGACCTGCGGCAACTGCTGCGTCACGGATGCTCCTGGGGTAGGCGTTCGCGGGACCGGGACGAGATCGGTTCCCCCCCGCAATCATCCCGTCGCGCGGGGCGCGGCGCACCCCCCTGACCAGTAATGGGCGATCTGTCCGTATTGATGGGTCTTGGGGTAACGCGCCCTGGTTGAAGGGGAGATGGAATTCCGCGCGTGAGCAGGGTCATAGAAGTGACGGATCGTGGCCGGCCGCCCGGTCCAACCACCGCCCCGGAAAAGGGAATCGAGGGATCGTCATCGACGGAGGGTGACCGGAATTCCGGGTCCGAAGATCGCCCCGGAATGTCCGGTGAATTCCGCGGCTTGTTCGCGCCGGCCCGGCTCGTCTAGCGTCGCCGTCAATCCGGTCGGACCGCCGAATCCTGCCACCGTCCGGAATTCGACCCCATCCCATGCGCGGCAGGAGCGGGGGACCCAAGGAAGTACGCCGGTCCCGCGACGCAGGACGGCTAGGGGTGAAGTCGCGCGAGAAACGCGGCCGGACATCTCCAGTCCGAACCCGACAGCTCACCTCGCAGGCGCCGGAGAGGAATTCGCCATGCCCGCGAAGGGTAAGCACCGCCGCCAGAAGTCCACCCTGATCACCCGGGGCCTCGCCGCCGCCGGCACCGGCGGCGCCGTCGTCGCCCTGCCGTTCATCGGCGCGACCGGCGCCCACGCCGCCGAGCAGGCCGCCCCGGCCGCCGCCCCCGCCGTGGTGCGCGTCGCCGCGCAGGCCCCGGCCCAGGCCGCCCCGGCCGAGCGGACCGCCGCCCCGAAGACGTACTCCGTCGTCGCCGGCGACTACCTCTCCAAGATCGCCGCCGACCACGACGTCGCCGGCGGCTGGCAGAAGCTCTACGCCGACAACCGCCAGGTCGTCGGCGAGGACCCCTCGCTGATCCTCCCCGGCATGAAGCTCACCCTCGGCGCCGAGAACCCCGCCGAGGCCGCCGCGCCGAAGCCCGCCGCCGCCCAGGCCGCGCCGAAGGCCGCCCCGAAGGCCGAGCGCGAGGCCGCCCCGAAGGCCGCCCCGAAGAAGCAGTCCTCCGGCGAGCAGACCCGCGCCTCGCGCTCCGCCGAGCGCGCCGCCGCCCCGGCCGCCGCGCAGCCCGCCTCCACCGGCTGGGTCGCCCCGGTCTCCGGCGGCGTCTCCACCCCCTACCGCGCCTCCGGCTCCATGTGGTCCTCCGGCTACCACACCGGCGCCGACTTCATCGCCTCCTCCGGCACCACCGTCCGCGCCGTCGGCGCCGGCACGGTCGTCTCCGCCGGCTGGAGCGGCGCGTACGGCAACGAGGTCGTCATCCAGCACGCCGACGGCAACTACTCGCAGTACGCCCACCTCTCCTCCCTCTCCGTCTCCGCCGGCCAGTCGGTCAGCGGCGGCCAGCAGATCGGCCTCTCCGGCTCCACCGGCAACTCCACCGGCCCGCACCTGCACTTCGAGATCCGCACCGCGCCGAGCTACGGCGCGGACATCGACCCGCTGGCCTACCTGCGCCAGCACGGCGTCTCGATCTGAGCCGTCCGGCGCGACGCGCCCCGCGGAGGCCCGGCACCCCTGGTGCCGGGCCTCCGCCCCGTTCCGCGCTATTCCGGCTTGGCAAATTCTTTATCGGTGGCATATATCACCCACCGTCAACCCCTCCTTACGGTCGCGTAGGTCACATCCGAAACGGAAGGATGTGCCTTCGTGGCAGACGATTCGAGAGCAACAGACAAGAACGCGTTCGGGTCATTCGGGTCGTACGCGGCGATCGGTGACAGCTTCACCGAAGGCGTCGGAGACCCCGGACCCGACGGCACCTACGTCGGCTGGGCGGACCGCTTCGCGGTGCTCCTCGCCGACCAGCTGCCGGAACCCGAGGACTTCCGCTACGCCAACCTGGCGGTCCGCGGCCGCCTCCTCGACCAGATCGTGACCGAGCAGGTGCCCCGGGCGAAGGAACTCGCCCCCGACCTGGTCACCTTCTGCGCCGGCGGCAACGACATCATCCGCCCCGGCACCGACCCCGACGACGTCGCCGAGCGCTTCGAGCGGGCCGTGAAGGACCTCACCTCCTCCGTCGGCACCGTCATGGTGACCACCGGCTTCGACACCCGCGACGTGCCCGTCCTCAAGCACCTGCGCGGCAAGATCGCCACGTACACCGCGCACGTCCGCGCCATCGCCGACCGCTACGACTGCCCGGTCCTCGACCTGTGGTCGCTGAAGTCGGTCCAGGACCGCCGCGCCTGGGACGACGACCGGCTGCACCTCTCGCCCGAGGGCCACACCCGGGTCGCGCTGCGCGCCGCCCAGGTCCTCGGCCTGCCGGTCCCCGCCGACCCCGACCAGGCCTGGCCGCCGCTGCCCGCCCGCGGCCCCCTGGAGGTCCGCCGCGACGACATCCACTGGGCGCGCGAGTACCTGGTGCCGTGGATCGGGCGCCGGCTGCGCGGCGAGAGCTCCGGCGACCACGTCGAGGCCAAGCGCCCCGACCTCATGCCCCTGTAGCCCAGGGGCGGCCGGCGGGGATCCGCTCCAGGACCCCGCCGGCGAAGACGTCGTACAGCGGCAGCGTCTCCAGGTGGACGTAGCCGATGTGGCAGTCGCAGACGGCGAGCGGGCAGGCGCGCGGCCGCAGCGCGGCACGGTACGAGCCGTCGTACAGGTTCCCCAGCTCGGCCCGGACGAAGTGGCAGCGCCGCACCGTCCCCCCGCCGTCCACCGACACCACCGACGCGCCGGTCCGGCACGGCAGCCCCGCCGAGCGGTGCGGGTGCCGGCTGTACGGGAAGAGCGGGTCGACCGCCGTCCAGGCCGCCGCCTCCGCGTCGGAGTACACGTGCCCCTCCGCCGCGTTCACCCACAGGTAGACGTGGTCCGGCAGCGCGTCCCGCAGCCGCACCGCCTCCCCGTGGTGCTCGGGCAGCCCCACGATCCCCACGCTGAACCGGACGCCCCGGGCGGCCAGGTCACGGGCCTTGCCGAGGAAGCGGTCGTACGGCGTCTGGCCCGGGTGGTACGTGCACCACAGCGCCAGCGCGTCCAGGTCGGCCCCGTCGAGCCACGAGGTCCGGCAGCTCAGATTGGTCTGGATCGCCACCCGCTCCACGTGCGGCAGCCGGGACAGCTCCACCATCGCCCGCCGGTACCAGGAGCGGACCAGCCCCTCGCCCCACGGGGTGAAGAGGATCCGCAGCCGGTCCCCGGTCTGCCCCGCCGCCCAGCCGGCGAACCGTTCGAGCGCGGCCCGGTCCGCCCGCAGCGCCTCCGGGCCGTCGCGCCGCTTGGCGAAGGGACAGTACGGGCAGGCATAGTCGCAGGAGGCCAGCGGCCCCCGGTACAGCAGCGTCAGCTCCACGACCGCCCCCTACTTCGGCTCGTACGCGGCCATCGCGGCCCGTACGGCGGGGGAGAACAGCTCCGGGCCGAGCCCGTCCGAGTGCGCGAGCCCCTCCGGCGACAGCCTGAGCAGCCCCTCCGGCGCCGACCCGTCCAGCCAGCCGTACGCCGCGAACCGCTCCAGCTCCGCGCCGAAGTCCTCCTGGACCGTCGAGCCGAACCGCTCCTCGTACCCGGCCGTCTCCATCCCCGCCGCCTGGAGCAGCGACTGGAGGAGGTGGCGGCGGCGCGCCTCCGCGCCGTCCACCCACCGGCCCACCTCGGCCCGGGAGAAGTCCGCCGTCCCGGTGTAGGCGTCGATGATCGAGCGGATCTCCCGCATGTCCACCGCGTAGTCGAAGGAGTAGTGCAGCGCCGAGGTGTACGAGCGGGCGCCGCAGCCCAGGCCGATCATGCCGTCCGTCTGGCAGGCGTGGTCGTCCGGGCCCGCCGGGACCGCGCCGGACCGCCGGAACATCCGCATCGACACCTGCTCGTAGCCGTGCGCCAGGAGATGGTCCCGGCCCTGCCGGTAGAGCCGCAGCCGCCGCTCGTCCCACTCCCGGTCCGACTCGGCCGGGGCCGAGCGGCCGAGCCCGGTCAGCGGCCGCACGTACAGCGGGTACAGGTACAGCTCCTCGGGCCGCCAGGCGAGCGCCGCGTCCAGCGAGTACCGCCAGGACTCCGCGGTCTGCCCGTCGATGCCGTAGATGAGGTCGACGTTGAGCACCGGCACGCCGGCGTCCCGGATCCGGCCGAGCGCCGCCTCCACGTCCGCGCGCCGCTGCGGCCGGACCGCCGCCCGCGCCTCGGCGTCCACGAAGCTCTGCACCCCGATGCTCAGCCGGGTCGCGCCCCGGCCGGCGAGGACCGCGAGCCGGTCGGCGGTGGCGGTGGCCGGGGAGGTCTCCACGGAGAGCGGCACCGCCCGCAGGTCCGCCCCCATCCGGTCCTCGGCGATGTCGCAGAGGCGCTCCAGCTCGGCGGCGGTCAGGAAGGTCGGCGTGCCGCCGCCGAACGCCGCCGCCGCGAACCGCACCGGCCCGCCGCCCAGCGCCTCCCGGACGGCGACGGCCTGCCGGTCGAGCGCGTCCAGGTAACGGGTCGTCAGCTCGCCGGGGGCGCCGATCCGGGTGAAGAGGTTGCAGAAGCCGCAGCGGACCTCACAGAACGGCACGTGCGCGTAGAGCGCGAGGGCGTCCTTCGGCTCGTCCGCCCAGAGCGCGGCCAGCTCCGGCCGCTCGGGCAGCGGCCGGTACGCCGTCTTGTGCGGGTAGGCGTACACGTACGAGCGGTACGGGCGCGGGTGCGGGGTGCCGGTCACGCGGCGGCTCCTTCCCCGGGGCCGTCCAGCGCGAACTGCGCGTACGGCACCGTCCACACCACCTCGTGGCCGAGCCGGTGCCCGGTGTACCCGTCGTCCCCGTAGGCCGTGCCGTGGTCCGAGCAGACGATCGCGAAGCAGCGGCGACGGCTGCTCATCGCCGCGAACAGGCGCCCGATGTGCCGGTCCACGTACTCCAGGGCCGCCGCGTGGGTGGCCCGCGAGTCGCCTGCCTCGCGGGTCGCGCCCGGCAGGTGGAACCAGTTCGGCTGGTGCAGCGCCGACACGTTCACGAAGAGGAAGAGCCGGCGGTCCCGGGGGAGTGCGGCGACCACCTCCTCCGCCCTGGCCACCTGCGCCTCGAAGGAGGTCGGCGACGCCACCCCGAACGACGGCTCCCAGTGGCTCTCCTGGAACAGACCGGGCAGCACCGAGCCGAGCGGCGGCCGCTTGTCGAAGAACCCGACGCCGCCCACGCACACCGTGCGGTAGCCCTCGGCGGCGAGCGCGGACACGAGGTCGGGGGAGTCGTACACGAAGGTGCCGTCCGCGGTGGTCTCGCTGCCCGCGAACCGGGCCGCGAAGAGCCGGGGATGCGGCCCCGGCGCGGCCGGGGTCGGCAGGAAACCGGCGAAGATCGCCTGGTGGGAGGCGTAGGTGAAGCTGCCGGGGGCGTGCCGCCGCTCCCACCGCCCGCCCGGCAGGTGCCGGGCCAGGTTCGGGATGCGGCCGGCCGCGGCCAGCTCGGCGGCCACGTCGTACCGGAGGGTGTCGAGGGTGACCAGGAGCAGGTCGTGGCTGCCGACGATCTCGTTCATGTCGGGCTGGTTCACGGGGTGGTGCTCGTTCCTGTGGTGCCGGATGTCGGTGTTCCGAAGGCGCGCAGCAGGTCGGCGACCTGGGCACCGTACGTGTCCAGGCCCTCCGCGCCGCTGCCGGGGAGGCCGGTGAGACCGGGCAGGAGGTCCCCGAAGGCGTTGACCTCGCCGACCGCGAAGCGCCGCCAGCCGGCCCCCGGCAGCAGGTCCACGCCGACGCAGCGGGTGCCCGGGAAGGCGGCCGCCGCCCGCTCGCACACGGCGAGGGCGTCCTCCCAGCGGCTCCCGGCGGCGGTGATCGCCGCCCGCGCGGCGGCCAGGTCGCCCCGGGCGCCGCCCAGGTGCAGATTGGTCATCGGCGAGCGGCTGGTGCGGACCACGGCGTGGGTGGCGCGCCCGCCGGTCACCACCACCCGCAGGTCGGCCGCCCGGCCGCCCTGCGCCGCCTTCGGCAGCCAGCGCTCCACGTGCAGCCCGTCCGGGGCGAGCGCGTCGACCAGGGCGCCGACCTCCCGCGCGCCCGTGTAGCGCCGCACCCGCAGCGAGTTGAAGAGCCGTCCGGCCCCGTCCGCCTCGACCGAGGTGGTGGCCTGCACCCGGCCCCCGCCGGCCGTCTCCACGGCCAGCACCCCGGAGGCGGAGGAGCCGTGGGCCGGCTTCACGAAGACCCGGCGCAGCCCGGCCCCGGCCATCAGCGCCACCAGGTCGTCCCAGCCCCGCACCGGCGCCCCGCCGGGACCCGAGGTCGGCGAGGCCGGCACGGGCACCCCGGCGGCGGCGAGCCGGCCGTGGGTGAGCCGCTTGTCGAAGAGGACCGCCGTCTCCGCCGGATCGTCCACCAGCACCGCGCCGGCCCGCCCGGCCTCGGCCGCGAGCCCGGCGACGGCGGCGGTGAACCGCTCGTACCAGAGCCGGCCGCCCTCCACCCGGGCCGGGTCGTCGGCGTCGCGCAGCAGCCGGTCCACCTCGGGCGCCTCCCCGGGCGAGTCGACGCGGACGGTCTCGCCCGCCGCGAGGCGGGCCCGGCCGGCCAGCACGTCGAGCCAGCTGACGACCCGCGCCCCGGGCAGCCCGGCGGCGCGCAGCGCGTCCTGGAAGAACGCGACGCGCCGCCCCGCCGGGTCGCCGACGACGACGAGGCGCGGGCCGCCGGTCATTCGGCGACGGCGACGTAGCGCCAGACGTCCCCGTCGCCGCCGTCCTCGGGCTCCTGCGGGTCGTCCAGGACGACCCGCACGCCGTGCGGGGCGAGCGCGGCCGTCAGCCGCTCCCGCATCGCCGCGGAGAGGTAGTGGTGCGTCAGGTCCAGCTCCCGCAGACGGGTGAGCGGCCGGCCGGCGAGCAGCGCGGCCGCGCCCTCGTCCGTGAGCACGCCCATGCCGAGGTGGAGCCGGTCGAGGCGGTCGACGACCGGGGCGTCCGCCACGGCGGCGGCCACCCGGTCCTGGATCACGCTGTTGCACAGCCCCAGGCTGCGCAGCGCGGGGAAGGACTCGCCGGAGAGCAGCGGCGCCAGGTCCTCGGGCGAGGAGTCGCCCCCGTAGTCGTCGGTGCCGAGCCACAGTTCGAGGCTCTCCAGCGCCGGCAGGTCGCTGCCGGCGATGCCGCGCACCACCTCGGCGCCGAGCCCGCCGGTCTCCACGACCAGGGTCTCCAGACCGGCGTGGCGCACCGACGGGAAGGCGAGCCCGGTGCCGCCGCGCACCCCGAGCTCCCGCAGCGCCGGGTAGGCGGCGAGCAGCGGCGTCACGTCGGACTGGACGATCCACGAGATCTCGCAGTCCTCGACGGTCATGTCGCCGAGGAAGACCGCCTCCAGGCCGGTCAGGCGGTCGTTCGCGCCGACGAGGGCGGTGACGATCGCGGCCGAGGAGGTGTCGTACGCGTCCTCCCAGCCGCCCACGACGATCGCGCGGACCCGGTGGGTGTCGACGGTCTTCAGGAAGTGGCCGAAGAGGCCGTCCCACTCCGGGTCCTCGGCGTCGCGGTACGTCGGGCCGGAGACCCGCCACGCCACGGCCGCCGCGTCGGGGAGGGCGTCGCCCGGCCCGGCGGCCGCGAAGTCGAAGACGGGGAGGCCGTGGAACTCCTCCAGGTGGGCCCCAATGGTCATGACGGTGCTCCAGACGACGGACGGCGGTACGGCGGTACGGACCGACGGCGGTACGGGCGGACGGCTGTACGGACTGACGGCAAGAGTTCTACCAAGTGCCACCGACAGCCGCCGCCGCAGGGCCGGGAGCGGGCCCCTCGCGCAGACCTGAACGGCCCGTCCGCCGGTACTTCGGAGAGGTGAAGGGCGGCCCCGGCCAGGAGTGGCGCCCGGGCGGCGGCGGCCCCGGGTGCTGGGATGTGCCCGCCGGAGCCACCGGCACCCCACCGTCGAAGGGACCGCCCGTGCCGCACCGCCCCGAGCCCGCCCCCCGCCGCCGCGGCCTGACCGCCGCCCGGCTGCTCGCCGCCACCGCCGTCCTCGGCGGGCTCCTCGCGGGCACCGCCGCCCCCGCGCTGGCCGCCGCGCCCGACCGCTCCGCCCCGCGCGCCGCCGCCCGGGCGGAGGCGCCCGTGACGGTCACCGTCACGGGCAGCGGCAGCGCCACCGCCGCCCCCGACCTGGCGATCGTCTCGGTGGGCGTGGAGGTCACCCGGGCGACGGCGAAGGAGGCGATGGCGGCGCAGGCCACCGCCGCCGGAACGCTGCTCGCGGCCCTCCGCAAGGAGGGCGTCGAGGACCGGGACATCCGCACCAACAGCCTCACCCTCACCCCCGTCTACGCCCCGTCGACCGGCGGCGAGTCCAAGGTGACCGGCTATCAGGCGGGCCAGACCTTCTCCGTGAAGGTCCGGGACATCGACCGGGCCGGCCAGGTCGTCGGGGCCGTCAACGGCGCCGTCGGCGACACCGGCCGGGTCAACGGCGTCGTCTTCGACGTGGCCGACCCGAAGGAGCTGCGCGCCAAGGCCCGCGAGGCCGCCTACCGGGACGCGTACGAGAAGGCATCCCAGCACGCCCGGCTGAGCGGTCACCGCCTGGGCCGGCTGGTCTCGCTCAGCGAGGGCGACTCGCTGCGGCCCGGCCAGGGAGCGCTGCCGTCCATGCCGGCCGACGAGCCGAGCGTGCCGCTCGCCCCCGGCGAGATCGAGGAGCAGGTCACCGTCTCGGCCGTCTACGAACTGCTCTGACCGCGCGCCGACCGCGAACCGCTCCGACCGCGACCGCGCGCCGACCGCGAACCGCTCCGGCCGCGGGCCGGGTTCAGGCCCCGTCCGGCGGGAGCCCCAGCTCGCGGTCGAGGACCGCGTCCGCCCACCGGCGCGTCGTCGCGCGGGAGGCGCCGCCGGCGTAGACCGTCGTCTGGACGGCGAGGCCGTCCAGACAGGCGGTGAGCCGCCAGGCGGCGCCGGCCGGGTCGGGGCAGGGGAACTCGCCGGCCGCGACGCCCTCCTCGATCACGGCGGTCAGCGCCGCCTTCCACTCCCGGTCCAGCGAGGCGGCGACCCGGCGGAGCTCCGGGTCGCGCAGCCCGGCCGCCCACGCCTCGATCCACAGCCGCCAGCCCTTGGCCTGTCCGGTCGGGGCGTACCAGCGGACGGCGGCGCGCAGCCGCCGCACCGCCGTCGAGCGGCGCCCGAGGATCCGCCGCAGCCGCGCGAGATCGCCCTCCGCCGCGTGCGCGAAGGCCGCCGCGACCAGCTGCTCCCTGGTGGAGAAGTGGTAGAGCACCAGCGCGTTGCTGACGCCGAGGGAGGCGGCCACGTCGGCGATCCGGACGGCGGCGACGCCCCGGGCCTCGATCTGCTCGACGGCGGCCCGCAGCAGCTGCTCGCGCCGCTCGGCCACGCTCAACCGCACTCTCGCCACGCCGTGCAGCCTACACAGCGCGGAACGGCGCCGAGGGCGACGCCGAGGGGCCGCGGGACCGGCCCGTCCGTACCAGCCGTACCGCTCGGCGATCACCGGCAGCCGCTCCGCCACCAGGGCGTGCGCCGCCGCGCGCGGGAGCGCCCCGTCGGCCCCGGCCCGGTCGGGCACCGTGCCGGCTAGGTTCCGCATCGCGCTCCGCACCCGGGCGAAGGCCGCCGCGGCGTCGGCCCCGACGTCGCCGAAGAGCGCCCACCACCAAATGTCGGCGCAGGAGCCGACCACCACGTCCGGCAGCACCGTCAGCCCGCGCGCGGCGAGGGCCGCCTCGGCGATCCGGCGGGCCCGGATCCGTCCCTGCTCCGCCGCGCCGATCGCGTACGGGGCGGCGGCCGGGCACCAGCACCTCCGCCTCCGCTTCCGCTTCCGCTTCCGCGGCGAGCCAGGCGTCCCCGGGCGCCTCCCGGTCCAGGGTGCCGTGCCCGTCCCGGGCGGCGATCAGCGCCTCCACGTCGAGCCCGCCCGGGTTGACGACCGTGCCGCGCACGTCCGCCGCCGCCACCACCGTCAGCCCGGCCCGGGCGAGGAAGCGGGCGGTGGCCGCGCCCATGGTGCCGAAACCCTGCACGGAGACCCGGGTGCCCGGGCACGGCCGCCCCGCCCGGTCCAGCGCCATGAGCACCGACTCGGCCACCCCGCGCCCGCCGACCAGCGCGTCCAGACCGATGCCGTCGACCTCGGCGGCGAAGGCGTCCGCGAGCCGCTTCCGGGCCGCCGCCTCGTCCCGGAGGAGCGGGAGGACGGCCTGCACCGAGGAGCCGAGCCCGGCCTCGGCCACCGCCCGGTCCCCCGTCCGGCCGCCCATAATGGAACGACCCCCAGAGATCAGGAGGTCCTGTGACCGGTACCGGCTCCGACCGTCCGCTGCGGGCCCGGCTGCGCGCCCTGCGGCCCGAGTCCTTCGGCGCCGAGCCCACGGGGGAGCGGCTGGCCCGCATCCGTCGCTCGCCGCACTTCGCCGACGGCGTCTTCCAGAACCCCGAACAGGCCCGCCGCGGCCCCTCCGGCTCCGCCGTCGAGCTCGCGCGGACCTACTTCGAGAAGGAGGGCCGGGCCCGCCGGGCCCCCGCCGGCGTGATCCCCGTCCACCCGACGACCGTCGCCGACCTGGCCCGCCCCGCCGCCACCGGCCTGCGGATCACCTGGCTCGGCCACTCCAGCGTGCTCGCCGAGACCGACGGCGTACGGATCCTCTTCGACCCGGTCTGGGGAGAGCGCTGCTCGCCCTTCTCCTTCGCCGGGCCCAAGCGGCTCCACCCGGCGCCCGCGCCGCTCGCCGCGCTCGGCCCGGTCGACGTCGTCGTGATCTCCCACGACCACTACGACCACCTCGACCTGCCGACGATCAAGGCGCTGGCCTCCACCGACACCCTCTTCGCCGTCCCGCTCGGCGTCGGCGCCCACCTGGAGCACTGGGGCGTCCCCGCCTCCCGCCTGCGGGAACTGGACTGGCACGAGTCCACCGGGATCGGCGACCTCACCCTCACCGCCACCCCGGCCCGCCACTTCTGCGGCCGCGCCCTCCGCAACCGGCAGCACACCCTCTGGGCCTCCTGGTCGGTCCGCGGCCCCCGCCACCGGATCTTCCACAGCGGCGACACCGGCTACTTCCGGGGCTTCCAGGAGATCGGCGCCGCCCACGGCCCCTTCGACGCCACCATGATCCAGATCGGCGCCTACTCGGAGTTCTGGCCCAAGAACCACACGGACCATGCGCCGCTGCCGGGGGCGTGGCCGGACATTCACATGACGCCCGCGCAGGGGGTCCAGGCCCATCTCGACCTGCAGGGAGGTGCTCCGGTCGGTGTGATGCTGCCGATCCACTGGGGCACCTTCAACCTGGCGCCGCATCCGTGGGCGGAGCCGGGGGAGTGGACGAAGGACGCGGCGGAGGAGGCCGGGCAGGCGGTGGCGTTCCCGCGTCCCGGTGAGCCGTTCGAGCCGGCGGGGAAGCTGCCCGCGGATGCCTGGTGGCGGGGGGTGTCCCAGCCGATCGCCCGTCCGTGGCGCCGGCCGAAGCAGGCGCCGACTCCTGTCGATGCGTCCGGGCGTGATCTCGACCTGGCGGGTGATCGGTGACGTCGGGCGAGGACGAGGAACGTGAGCGTTTGGTGCGCGCTCTGGACGGCCCGTCCCGGCCGGAGCCGTCGGTGAAAGTCCCACGCCTCGGGCCCGTGCCCACGGCAGCGTCCTCGGCGGTCGTCCGAACAAGCGTCGTGGAACGCTGAGCGTGTACTGAAGGGGCCCCGCCGGCGGGGCCCCTTCTCTTCGTCTCGTCGGTTGAGCGGCGGCTCGGGCCGGCCCCGTCGGCCGTTCGTCGGGTACTCGCCCCCCCATAGGAGACATGGCCGGGTGGGAAGGCCCTTCTTGCCGCAGACGCTAGTCCAGCGGGTCGGCGGCCAGGACCCAGAGGTCACCGGTGCCGCACGTGACGCGCCGTCCGGTGCCGAGGGGCGGCTGCGTCAGCGTGGTGCGGCGCAGCCGCCAGCGCGTCCCGTCGATCACCGCTACCGGGCCCTGTACGCGGGGGTGATGGCCGGCGATGTTCCACGCGCGCACCTGGGTGTGGATGTGCGTCGCCTGCGCGGACCAGTCGACCGTGGCGTAGTCCTCCGTGAAGAATCCGGCCCAGGTGTCCTCGCGCTGCGGCTGCGGTTCGCCCTCGTCGCCGCGTACCAGTCGCCGCAGCACCTGCGGCAGCATTTCCGAAGCGGCTTCCAGGACTCGTGAGTTGACTCCGGTGAACGACCAGACCTGGTCGTCGAGGGCGATCGTCGTACGGGCCAGCACGGAGCCGGTGTCCAGCTCCGCGTCCATCCGGTGCCAGGTCACGCCGATCCTGTCTTCGCCGTTGCGCACGGCCCATCCCACCGGGTTCGGGCCCCGGTAGGAGGGGAGGTCGGAGGGGTGGCAGTTGACCGTTCCCAGGCGGGGGGCGGACACAGCGGCGGCAGGCAGCTTCCTCGGGTAGCCGTAGCTGACGGCCACGTCCACGGCGTAGGCGTGCAGGAGGCCCGCAACCGCTTCCGTGCGGGAGGGAACGGCAAGATCCACCCCCGGCGGCAGATCGTGCTCGCCGAGCACATGGCCGGGCCAGTCGGCGGGGCGGCGGTGGCCGATCACGACCGGGACGCGGTGGCCCAGCGCGCGGAGCGCCTCGACCAGGGGAGGAGCGGTCTGGGGCAGGGCCGCGACGACGGCGATGCTCAGGGCGGGGGCGTCCTGATCCCCGGGCGGCGTCGACGCCCCGGGTGAGTGCGGGGCGGTCATCGAGCGGTCCCGGCGGTCCGCAGCGAACGCGGTCGCAGGTCGGTCCAGGACGCCTCGATCCAGGCCAGGCAGGTGGCCCGGTCGGCGCGGGGGTGTACTGCGCGCCAGCCGTCCGGAACGGTGAGGTGGGCGGGCCAGAGGCTGTGCTGGTCCTCGTCGTTGGTGAGCACGAGGAACGTGCCTTCGTGGTCGTCGAAGGGGTTCATGGGTCTCCTTGGATGGCGGCGGCGCGGTGCGCCGCCGGACGGTGTTGTCGTCGGTCGGGGCGGTGAGCCGCTGACGTGCGCCGAAGGTTGCGCCCGGTCCTGGCCGAGGGGCGGGACCGGCCGTGGGTCAGCCGCGTACGGACTCAGGGGCGACGCCGGAACCGGTCGGCGCGGTTTCCGGGTCCGGGTCCCCCGACGGTGCGGGGAGCGGGGCGAGGGCGGCGGCCAGGACGGCCGGGGTGGCTCGTCGCATCACCTGGTCCAGGGACACGGCGGGGCCGAAGTGTTCCCGGAGGCGCTGGAGCAGGCGGGCGGCGAGCAGCGAATGCCCGCCCAGGTCGAAGAAGTTGTCGTCGATGCCGACCCGCTCCAGGCCCAGGACGTCGGCGTACGCCTCGGTCACCACCCGCTCGGCGGGTGTGCGCGGCTCCCGGATCCGGGCCGGAACCCGCTGGGGCTCGGGCAGCGCCCGGCGGTCCACCTTGCCGTTGACGGTCAGCGGCATGCGGTCCAGGACGATCACCCGGGCGGGCAGCATGAAGTCCGGCAGCACCTGAGCGAGCGCGTCCCGCAGCGCTGCCCCTTCCAGAGCCGCGCCGTGCTCCGACGAGCCGACCGCGTATCCGGTGAGTTCCTTGCCGCCGCGTCCGTCCGGCCGGGCCACCACGGCGGCTTGCACCACACCGGGGAGGGCGGCCAGGGCGGCCCGGACCTCGTCCGGCTCGATCCGGTGTCCGCGGATCTTGACCTGGTCGTCGTTGCGGCCGGTGAACTCCAGTGTGCCGTCCGGGAGCCTGCGCGCCAGGTCGCCCGTGCGGTACATACGGGAGCCGGGCGGCCCCCAGGGGTCGGCGACGAACCGCGCGGCGGTCAGCCCCGGCCGGCCCAGATAGCCGCGGGCCACCTGGTCGCCCGCCAGGTAGAGCTCGCCCGGCAGTCCGTCGGGCACCGGCCGAAGCCCCGCGTCGAGGAGCATCACCCGGGATCCGGGCACCGGGGCGCCGATGCCCGGACGGGCGGGCCAGCGGGCCGGCTCCCCGGTGACCTCACCGGCGGTCACCACGTGCGTCTCGGCCGGTCCGTAGTGGTTGTGCAGGCGCTTGCCCCCGCGCTCGCACAGGGCCCGCAGCTGCGGGCCGACGACCAGAGCCTCACCGGCCTGGACCAGGTGCCGCAGGTCCGGCAGCGACTCCCGGTCCCCGTCGGCGAACTCGCACAGCGCCGCCAGCACGGGGGTGGGGGCGAACAGCTCCGTCACCCGGTGGGCCCGCAGCCAGGCCGTCCACGCGGCGGCGTCGGCCCGGGTGTCCGCGTCCGGGACGGCCAGCGTCCGCCCCGTGCACAGCGCGGTGAGGACCTCCTGCGTGGCGACGTCGAACGCCATCGAGGTGAACTGGGCCGTCACCGCCCCGGGTTCGGCCGGGAAGCGGCGCTCGTGCCAGTCCACCAGCCGGTCCATGGCGGCGCCGGGCATCACCACGGCCTTCGGCGTCCCCTGCGTCCCGGAGGTGTGCACCACGTACGCCGGGTGACCGGGCAGCCGCGCCGGTCGGACCCGGCGGCCGTCGGGCAGCGGCTCGGGGGACACGTGGCGGGGCTCCAGCGGCATCCGCGGCACGGCGGCGTCGACGAGGGCGAGGGCCTCGTCGAACTCCCGTTGCAGGAGGAGCAGCGCGGGGCGCCCCTCGGCGGCCAGGGCCGCCACGCGGGGAGCGGGGTGGCGCGGATCCAGCCACAGGTAGGCGGCGCCGGCCTTGAGCACCGCGAGCATCGCGGTCACCGCGTCCCGGCCGCGCCGCAGGCACAGGGCGACCACGTCCTCGGCCCCGATGCCCCGGGCGGCGAGCTCGGCGGCCAGCCGGTCCGAGGCCGCGTCCAGGCCCCGGTAGTCGAGCGCGCCGCCGCCGTCCACCACGGCCGGCTGGCCGGGAGCCATGCGCACGTGATCCGCGAACCGCTCCAGTACCGGTACGGGGGCGGGCAGCGACTCGGCCCGGTGCGGCGGAGCCGCGGCGACCGCGGGTACGACCGGCCGCGTGGCGGGTACGGACAGGTCCCCGGCCAGCGCGCCCAGGGCTTCGACGAAGCGTTCGCCGATGTCCCGGGCTCCGCTCTCGCCGAGGCTCCCCGGCCGGTACTGGACCCGGATCTTCATCCGCTCGCCGGGTGAGACCAGCACGCACAGCGGGTAGTGCGTGCCGTTCTCCACCCGGCTGGCCGTCACGCGCAGGTCACTTCCCCACCGGGTGGCGAAGGCGTCGGTGTACGTCTCCAGCACCACGACGGTGTCGAAGAGTTCGCGAAGCCCGGCGGCCCGGACGATCTCCGCCAGACCCAGGTGCTGGAAGGGCATCATGTCGGTCCGCTGCTCCTGGAGGGCCGCCAGCAGACCGCCCCGGTCGCCGGCGGCGGCGGTGTCGACCCGTACCGGCACGGCGTTGTTCATCAGGCCGACCATGGACTCGACGCCGGGCAGGTGTGGTGGCCGGTCGGCGACCACCGTCCCGAACACCACGTCGGTGCGACCGGTCAGCTGGGCCAGGACCAAGGCCCAGGCGCCCAGGACCAGGGTGTTGAGCGACAGCGCCCGTTCGCGTGCCCTGGCCCGCAGAGCGGCCGTGCGCTCGGCCGGCAGTTCGAGCAGTACGGTGTGCGGACGGCTTCGTTCCTCGCCGCCTGGCGCGGTCAGCAGCGTCGGCTCGGTGACGTCACCGAGCAGCGTCCGCCAGTGCTTGCCCGCCAACTCCGTGTCCTGATCCGCGACATGGTGAAGGTAGGCGAGTGCCGACGGTCGCGCGGGCAGGCTCGGCACGGCGCCCGAGGCGGCTTGGCCGTACGCGTCGGCCAGATCCGCCAGCGCCACCTGCATCGACCAGCCGTCCATGAGGATGTGGTGGTAGCTCAGCAGCAGCCGGGACCGCCCCTCGCCCAGACGCAGCAGCACGGCCCGCAGCAGTGGCGGAGCGGCCAGGTCGAACGGCTCGTCCCGGTCGCGGCGGGTCTCCTCGGCGGCGGCGCGTTCCCGGTCGGCCTCGGGCAGCCTGGTGAGGTCGGCCTCCCTCAGGGGGACCTCGACCGTCTCCGGTACGGACTGCACCGCCCGGCCCCGGCAGTCCCAGCGGAACCCGGCCCGCAGCGCCGGATGCCGGTCGGCGAGCGCGGACAGCGCCACGCGCAGCGCGGCCGCGTCCACCGGCCCTTCCAGGTCGAGGACGGTCTGGACGTGGTAGGGATCGGCGGCGCCCCCGCCCTCGTGGGCGTGGTAGAGCAGCCCCTCCTGGAGCGGGGAGCAGGGCCAGCGCTCCTCCGTGCGCTGCGCGGGCACGGCCGCCGTCCCCGGCAGCCGGCCCGTGCCGGCGTCCGCGGCGCGGGCCAGCGCGGCGAGCACGCCGGACCATTCCGCGGCCAGCCCTGCCACGTCGTCGCCGTCCACCAGCCGGGTCGACCAGCGCCAGACGGCGGTCAGCAGCGGTTCCCCGGTGCGCTCGTCGACGACCGCGTTGACCTCCAGCGGGTGGGAGAGCGGCTGCCGGTCGGCCCGGTGGATGCCGAGGACGGGCGCCTCGGCGGCGTACGGCCACGGGTCGCGCCCCGGTACGGCGTACCGGCCCAGGTAGTTGAAGAGCAGCGGCCGACCCGGAGCGGCCGCCAGCAGTCCGGCGGCCTGCGGGTGCAGGTGGCGCAGCAGCCCGTACGAGGCGCGGTCACGCGGCACCCGCTGCCACTGCTCCCGGACCGCACGTACGGCTTCGGCGAGGGCCGTGTCCTCGGCGCCGGGGCCCGCCGCCGGGCGCGCGGCCCGCTCGGGGCATTCGAGGCGTACGGGGAACATGCAGGTGAACCAGCCGACGGTCGCGGCGACTTCGGAGTCCGTGCCGTCGTCCATCACGTCCCGGCCGTGCCCCTCGGTGTCCAGGACCAGGGTCCGCGAAGCACCGCGGCGGGCGACGGCCACCGTCAGCGCGGCCAGCAGGAGTTCCTGCGTCGTGGCGCCGAAGTGGGCCGGGGCCGTGGTGAGCAGGGACCGTCCGACCTCGGGCGGAAGTACGGACTCCAGGGTGCGGGAAGCGGCGATGGTGTCCCGTTCGGGGTCGAGCGGCCCCCGCGCGGGCCACGGCGTGGTCGAGGGGACGCTCGCCGCCCGCCAGTGCGGCAGGGTCGCCAGCACCTCGGTGCTGTCGGCCCGGGCGTTGTGCGTTTCCACCCAGCGGCGGTACGGGGTCGCCGTCCCCCAGGCGCCGAGACCGCGCGGGTTCTCGGCGGCGCGTGCCAGGTCCTGGGTGAGCACCTGCCAGGAGACCCCGTCCACGACCAGATGGTGCGCGGCGAGCAGCAGCCGTCCCGGCCGCGCGGGGCCGGCGTCCCACCAGACGGCCCGAAGGGTCCGCCCGGCGGGCAGGTCCAGCGACCGCATGGCGCGCTCCACCGACTCCTGGACGGTACGGGGGGAGGGGGCGTCCGGCAGTTCCCGCACGTCCACCACGTCCAGGAGCGAGCCCGCCGCGACCTCGCCCGGGGGCAGTACCTCGGGCTGCCACACGGCCTCGGCGGACGGGTCGGGAAGCCGGGTCCGCAGGGCGTCGTGCCGGTCGAGCACCGCCTGCAGGGCCGCCACGAGCGCCCCGCGCTCCAGGCCGGCCGGTGTTTCGAGCAGCACCGACTGGACGAACTCGGCGACACCGTCTCCCTGTTCGCGCAGCCACAGGGCGATGGGCGGCAGACCGAGACGGCCGGTGGCGGACTGGTGGAGCAGGTCCGCGGCGGGAGCCGCCGCCTGCGCGGCGGCGGCCAGGGCGGCGGGCGTGCGCAGCCGGAAGACGTCCTGCGAGCTGATGGCCACGTTCTCCCGGCGCACCCGGCTGACCAGGCGCATCGCGGTGATGCTGTCGCCGCCGAGGGCGAAGAAGTCGTCGTCGGGGCCCGTCCCGGGCAGGCCGAGCACCTCGGCGAAGGCCGCGCAGAGCGCCCGCTCGGCGGGCGTCCGCGCCGTCTCGGTGCCCGCTCGCACGGAGGCGGGCGCGGGCAGCGCCGCCCGGTCCACCTTGCCGTTCACGGTCAGCGGGATGTCGTCGATCAGCAGCACGGCCGAGGGGACCAGGTATTCGGGCAGGACGCGCGTGAGCCGGTCGCGGAGGTCCTCCCCGGTGATCCCCGTGGCGCCGCGCTCGGCGACCGCGTAGCCGATCAGCCGGCCGTCCCGCGCGACCACGACCGCCTGGGTGACCCCGGGCAGCCCGGCCAGGGCGGCGCGCGCCTCGCCGGGCTCGACCCGGTGGCCGCGGATCTTGACCTGGTCGTCGTCGCGTCCCACGTACTCCAGGGCGCCGTCGGCGCCGCGCACGGCGAGGTCGCCCGTGCGGTACATGCGGGCACCGGCAGGGCCGTACGGGTCGGCTACGAAGCGTTCGGCGGTCAGACCGGGCCGGTTCAGATAGCCGCGGGCGACCTGGTCCCCGGCCACGTACACCTCGCCCCGCTCTCCGTCGGGGACCTCGGCGAGGTCGGGACCGAGGAGGCGCACGACGACCCCGGGCAGCCCGGTGCCGATCGGCACCCGTGCCTCCGGAACCGGTTGTCCGGGCGGCAGGGGATGCAGGGTGGTGAAGGTGGTGCACTCGGTCGGCCCGTAGACATGGCCGAGCACCAACTGCGGACAGGCGGCCCGGACCTGCGCGAACGCCGTCGGGTCGGCGGCCTCGCCACCGGTGAGGACCGTGTGCAGCCCGCGCAGGGCACCGGGGTCGTCGGCGGCGATCTGGGCGAACCAGGCGGCGGTGAGGAAGATCCCGGTGACGCCGTGGGCGGTGATGAGGGCGGCCAGCCGGTGCGCGTCCATCCGGTCCTCGGCCGGGACGACCACGGCGCCGCCCCGGGTGAGCGGCAGCCACAGGTCATGGCTGAGGGCGTCGAAACCGAGCGCGGAGACCAGCGCCGTCACCCGGTGCCCGGGCCCGTCCCAGTGCGGGTCGGCGGCGAAGCGCCCCAGGTTGCGGTGGGTGACCTGGACGCCCTTGGGGCGTCCGGTGGACCCCGAGGTGTAGAACACGCAGGCCACGCGGTCGAGTTCGCCGTCCGGCACGGCCGGATCGAGTGCCCCGGTCGCGTCCGGGGCCGCCGCGGGTGAGGCGGGTACGGTGACGGGCCGCGGACCGCCGGGGCGGGTGGCCTCCCCGGCCGGTACGAGCACCGCCACGCACCCGGCGTCCGCCTCGATGGCAGCCAGCCGCTCGGTCGGCGTACGCGGATCGAGCACCACCGCGGCGGCGCCGGCCTCGAAGACCGCGAGCAACGAGACGACCAACCGGGCCGAGCGCGGCAGCCGCAGCGCGACCGCGGCCCCCGGTCCGACCCCGGCCGCTCGGAGCGACGCGGCCAACTCGCCTGCCCAGAAGGAGATTTCGCTGTACGACCAACTCCTGCCGCCCTCCTCCACGACCGCCGGTCGGTCCGGTTCGCGGAGTGCGGCTGTGGCGACGGCACGGTGCACGGGCAGGGGGGCACCGGTATCGCCGACCGGGTAGGCGGGGGCCCGAGTCGCTGCTGAAAAGATCATGGACGCTATACAAGACGCACTGACGTGACGCCCTGTCCGGGCGCCACCCGGTTGGCGGAACCGGACCATCCGATCGGGTGCACAGCGATTTCACGCCCCGGTGGACGTCTCAACTCCCCTGTTTTGCAGAGAAGTTCGACAGCGTGTGTCGGACAGGGGGCGTGCACCCTTCACCGCGCGCCCTCGGATGTCGGGCTCGGGACGGGTACGGGAGGTCGGCCTCCGAGGCGTCGGCCGGCCGGCGGTGCGCCAGGCGCCGTCGGCGGAGGCGTGCACCCGCGGTTCGAGGTGTGACCGGTGTGATCACGGCGGCGGAGCCGTCCTGGTGGTACCCGCCTCGCATGGCCACTGGCCAGCGGGAGAAGCCACGATTCGGCCGAGCGGCGAGCGGCCGGTCCGCGTATGGTCCGGATCTCGGCCGGCTCCGGACGGGGGAACCGGAGCCGGTTCCGGGCGCGCCCGGCAGGGGGTGGCCGCGGGCCTCGGCCACCCCCTGCCCGGGGATCAGGCGACCGTTCCGTTCGCCGAGGCGCCGGAGGCGATGCCGAAGGCGGGCTCGGGCACGGACTCGGGGGCCAGGAGGGTCGAGGAGCGGCCGTCCACGCCGACGGGGACGTCTCCGTCGATGGTGACCCGGCGCAGCTTGCGGTCGTGGTCGTCGGAGTCGTCCACGCCGTAGTGCTGAGTGGCCCGGTTGTCCCAGATCGCCACGTCGCCGACCTGCCACGACCAGCGGACGGTGTTCTCCGGGCGCTCCACGTGGGCCTGGAACAGCTGGACGAGCGCGCGGGAGTCGGCCCCGGTCAGGCCGCTGATCCGCTGCACGAAGTTGCCCAGGACCAGCGTGCGTTCACCCGTCTCGGGGTGGACGCGGACCACCGGGTGCTCGGTGAGGAACTTGGTCGAGGCGAAGACCTCGCGGAAGCGGGCGAGCTGCTCCGGCAGGGCCCCGGGGCGCAGCGCCGCGTAGTCGTAGTCGTTGGAGTGGACGGCACGCAGCCCGTCGGCCAGGTTCCGCAGCGGCTCGGGGAGGTTCTCGTACGCCGTGGCGGTGTTGGCCCACAGGGTGTCGCCGCCGTAGGGCGGGATGACGACGGCCCGGAGGATGGAGAAGGCGGGGTAGGCCGGGACGAAGGTGACGTCGGTGTGCCACTGGTTGGCGCGGCCGCCGTAGTCCGAGTCGATCGGGAACGAGTAACGCTCGTCGGCGGAGGGGACGGTGGGGTGGGCCACCGGCGTGCCGAGCAGCCGGCCGAACGCCTCGTGGGCCTCCTCGTCGAGGTGGTCCTGGCCGCGGAAGAAGACGACCTTGTGGGCGAGGAGCGCGGAGCGGATCTCGGCGACCGTCTCAGGGGCGAGATCGCCGCCGAGGCGTACGCCGGAGATGACGGCGCCGAGGCGGCCGCCGAGCTTCTGGACGGTGAGGGCGGGGGTGGAGGTGGTCACGGTCGTCATGACGGGTTCCTTTCGGTGTGCGTGCCCTCGGTGAAGCGGGAACGCGAACGTGCGAGGGCGAGAGGAGGGAGGCGGGACGGTGCGGGCAGGCGGGACGGGCGGCTTGAGAGAGGCCGGCGGGACGCGCGGGACGCGGCGGAGCCGATTAATTCCGGAGCGGAAATAATGACGGCGTGCGGAGCCCCGGATGTGCCCTGGAGCCCTGTGTGCGTCGAGGGGCCCGGAACCGGGCGGCGACGCGGCGGGCGCGTGGCGGGTGGGACGGACGGCTGGGCCCTCGGGGGGTCGCGAGCGTCAGACGGCGGTGACGGCCGGACAGGAGGAGGTCGCGAACATGGCCCGGAGCCTGGCAGCGCCGGCGGCGGGCGTCAAGAACCCGCCGGCTCTCCGGGCACCGGCCGACAGTGGTTGAATCGGCGCCTGCCCGGCCCCGTTCAGCACGGTCGATGTCCGGCGGAAACCTGCGTCGACCTGCGATGTCACCGACTCGGACGGCGAGAGGCCGAGGGGCGTGGCCGGCCGTCCCGACGTTCCGCGCCGGCCGCCGGCGATTTCATATCGCCGCAACAGGAGACCGGGAACGGGCCGCACGGCCGCTCCGTCACCTCACCGCGGGACGGGGCACCAGCGGCCCTGCACGACGACCACCCACCCGACGGGCCGGACGGCCTCCAGCGCCGAGCGGCACCGGCAATCGGAAAGGCAGAGATGACGAGCACTTCCCCTGGCCCCCGGATGGCGGGCGACGGCCGGCGCGAGGCCAACGCCGCGACCGTGCTGCGGACCGTCCTCGACCACGGCCCGGTCTCCCGCGGCGCCGTCGCCCGGCTCTCCGGCCTGAGCCCCGCCGCCGTCTCGCGCCAAGCCACCGACCTGACACGGCTCGGCCTGCTGCGGGACCTGCCCGAACCGACGGGTGGCGGCGGGGTGGGGCGGCCCCGGATCCCCGTCGACCTGCACGTCGGCCCCACCGGTGGGCCTGTCGCGGCCGGGGTGCACCTCGGGGTGCCCGGCTCGACGTTCGCGGTGGTGGACCTGCGGGGCCGGGTTCTCGCCCGGCACCAGTACCCGCACGTGGCGCTCGGGCCCAGGAGTCTGGCCGAGACGGTCGGCGCGGAGCTGCGCGCGTTTCTCGGCCGGCACGTCGGCGGCCGGCCCCTGCTCGGGGTCGGGGCCGCGATCGGCGGCTGGGTCGACCCGACCACAGGAGTCGTCGTCCGCCACGACGCCCTGGGCTGGCGCAGGCGTCCCCTGGCCGCCGAACTCTCCCGGTCCCTGGGAGGGGTGGCGGTCCGCCTGGACAACCACGCCCGCTCGATCGCCCAGTCGGAGATCCTGTTCGGGCGGCCCGCCGCGCGCCGGAGCCTGGTGCATCTGTTCGTGGGCAACGTCGTCGACGCGGCTGTCGGTCTCGCCGGGGTCGTGCACCAGGGTCCGGGGGCGGCGGCCGGCGATGTCGCCCACCTGCCCGTGCCCGACTCCACCGTCCCCTGTCCGTGCGGCCGTTCGGGCTGCCTGGAGGCGACGGCCTCCAATACCGCCCTCGCGCGGACCGCCGTGCGGCGGGGCATCGTGCCCGAACCCGAGACCTCCCTGGTGGTGGACGCGGCGGCGGCCGGGGACCGGCGAGCCGACCGCCTCCTGCGCGAGCGGGCCAGGGCGGTCGGACGGGCCGTGGCCCTCCTGCTCGACGTCCTCAACCCCGATCTGGTGGTGGTCACCGAGCAGGCGAGCGTGCTCGAACCGGACTACCTGGAGGAGATCCGGGGCGCGGCGATCGACCTCTCGCATGTGTGTGACGACCCCGAACGGATCGTCAGTCCACATGCCGGACCGGCCACGCTGCCCGTGGCCGCAGGCACGGTTCTGTTGAATTCCCTGTTCAGGAGGCCGATCGAGACCATGGAGGAGCTGCGGCCCGCCGAGGTGCTGGGGTGAGTTCGTCTCAGAATCCGGGCACGGCCGGTTGACCGTCTCGCGAAGCCGCTGTCATATTGCTGCCGTGAATCCGGACTTGCGCCTCATCTCCCGCAGGCACGTCGACCTCTGTCGGCTCGCCAGCGCGGTCTGTGCCGTCCGCGTCTGACATCCGGCGCGGTCCACGGACCCGCCGCCCTCGTTGATTCCGGGCGATCCGTCGGTCGGTCGCGGCAGCCCGTCGCGAGCTTCCGGCCCCGAGGCCCTGTCACCGAACTCCCGCCTGCCCCGCGGCGCCCTGCACGCGCTCTCGCCGCACCGGGCGCAAACCCGAGTACGTCCCCGTACGAGGGCTTGCCCCCGGCACGCCGAGAGCACGCACCCGGTGCCGCGGTGCCGCCCTCCGGGCGACGGCGGGAGTGTGACGACAGGACCCGGGCCCCGGGACCTCGTCCCGGCCCCTGACCGCCTACCGCCCCACCGGGCAGCGCCGACCCGCCGGGGGTGCGCTGCGCACGACCTTCACCGCACCCCGTCTGCTTTCGGCACCCCGGGACGCGTGCCCGGAGTGCCCGCGTCCCCGCTTCATTCCTCTCGCAGCGGAAGAAATGTTTCGCCGAGCGACCCGACCCTCTCCAGGCAGGCTTCCATGACCGAGCTGTACCCCTCCACGCCCACCGCCCCCAGTCGGCGCACCACCCTGCGCGCCGCCGGCGGCGGTGCCCTGCTCCTCGGCCTGGGCCTGACCGGCTGCCGCTCGGCCGTCTCCGAGTCGACGGAACCCGCGGGCGGCGCCGGCGCGCCGCCGAAGCGGGGCGGCACCCTGACCGTCGCCGTCAACACCGACTTCACCCCGAGTCTCCTCTTCGCCCAGAGCGGCCAGTCCCTCCAGCAGCGGCTGATCTACAACACCCTCACCCGCTACGACGACGACCTGGAACCCCAGCCCGAGCTGGCCACCTCCTGGGAATACGCCCAGGACGGCCGGAGCATCACCCTCAGACTCCGCGCCGGAGTGGTCTTCCACGACGGACGCCCCTTCACCGCCGACGACGTGATCTTCGCGGTGAAGAACCTTCAGAACCCGGTACGTGCCGCCCAGTTGAGGGCCACCGCCGCCGCCGTCAGCGGCTTCGAGAAGCGCGGCGACCACGAGCTCGTCCTCCGTCTCGCGCACCGCGTTAACAACCTGTTCGACCTCTTCGAGTTCATGATCATCACGGATCGTCACAGCGTCGAAGCGGCCGTCACCGGGAAGGAGCTCAACGGCACCGGCCCCTTCCGGCTCGTCGAATGGCGCCCCGGCGCCGGCCTCAGCCTCCAGCGCCACGAGAAGTACTGGCAGCCGGACCGTCCCCACCTCGACGGCGTCGAGATCCGGGTGATACCCCAGGCCGACGCGCTCGTGTCCTCCCTGCGCACCGGCCAGTCGCAGCTCTCCTACTCCGTCCCCGGCAGAAATCTGCCCGTCATCGAAGGCGCCGCCGATCTCACCGTCAGCGAGTACGCCACCGGCGGCGGCGCCTCCTACCTCGGCGTCAACACCTCCGTCGCCCCGCTCGGCGACAAGACCGTCCGCCACGCTCTCGCCTGGGCCGTGGACCGCGAGCGGATCCTGAAGCAGGTCCTCGGCGGATACGGTCTCGCCTCCGCCACCCCCTGGCCCAAGTCCTCACCCGCCTACACCGAGGCCGGCCGCACCCACTACCGCCACGACCCCGGCAAGGCCCGCGAACTGCTCAGGTCCGCCGGCCACACCCGCCTCGACCTGCCGCTGCTCCACGTCAACCTGCCGTCCGAGACGGCCCTCGCCGAAGCGATCCAGTACGACCTCAAGCAGATCGGCGTCCACGTCACCCTCCAGCCCACCGACCCGGCGACCGCGCAGAAGCGCCTCATCTCCCAGTCCATGCCCGCCCTCTGGGCCATGGGCCACGGCTTCGCCCAGGTGCAGCCCTCCACCCTCGCCGTCAGCGCCTACCCCTTCAACGAGGCCAAGAACACCTCACGGTTCCGCTCCGCGGCCTACACCCGGGTCGTACGCGAGGCCTGGACCAGCCCGGTGACCGGCGCGGAGGCGAACGCCCTGCGGCAGCGGATCACCGACACCCTGCTCGACGAGGCGTTCGTCATCGACCTCGTCATCCGCGGCAGCGTCCAGGTGGCCTCGAACAGGCTGCACGGCGCCACCCTCAACAAGTTCAGCTACCTCAACCTCGACAACGCCTACCTGGCGGGATGAGATGCGCGCCTACCTGCTGCGGAGAGTCCCCTCCGCCCTCATCGTCCTCCTCGCCGCGTCCGTCCTCGCCTTCGCGGTCCTGCGACTGGTCCCCGGAGACCCCGCCGCCGTGCTCGCCGGACCCGACGCCGGACCCGAGGTCGAGGCCGCCATCCGGGACCGGCTCGGCCTCGACGACCCGCTGCCCGCCCAGTACCTCCACTGGATCGGCGGCCTCCTGACCGGCGACCTCGGGCCCTCGTACGTCATCGGCGGCGAGACCGCCGACCTCATCGCCGACGGCCTCGGCGCCACCGCCGAACTCACCCTGGGCGCCCTGCTGTTCGCCGCCGGAATCGGCGGCACCCTCGGGATCCTGGGCGCCACGGCCCGGCGCCCCTGGGTGCGCGGCACCGTCCGTGCCGTCACCACCGCCGCCCTCGCCGTACCGCCCTTCGTCAGCGGCGTCCTCCTGGTGCTCCTCTTCGCCGTGGTCCTCGGCATCCTGCCCCCCGGCGGCTACGTCTCCCTGCTCACCGCCCCCGACCTCGGCGTGCAGTACCTGCTGCTGCCCGCGCTCTGCCTCGCCCTGCCGAGCGCCGCCGTCCTCGGCCGGTACCTGGAGGACAGCATCCGGCGGGTCCTGGACGAGGACCACGTCCGCACCGCCACGGCCGCCGGCATCGCGCCCCGCCGCATCCTGTGGCGCCACGCCCTGCCCAACTCCCTGCCGCCCGTCGTCACCCTGCTCGGCATCCAGACCGGTCACCTCCTCGGCGGCGCCGTGCTGGTCGAGGCGATCTTCGCCTGGCCCGGCCTCGGCCAGCTCGCCGAACAGGCCCTGGTCCGGCGCGACTACCCCGTCGTCCAGGACCTCCTGCTGCTCCTCGTCGCCGTCTTCGTCCTCGTCCAGCTCCTGTCCGACCTCGTCCACGCCTGGCTCGACCCCCGGATCAGGTGGGAGTGACCGCCATGACAGCCCTCTCAGCCCCGTCCGCACCGCGCGAGGCCCGCACACCCGAGCCCCGCACGACACCGGCCCGCAAGGGCCGCCACCCCTACCGGACCGCGTTGTCCTCCGCCCGGGCCCGCACCGGCCTCGCCCTCGTGGGCGTGGTCGTCCTCGCCGGGCTCCTCGCCCCCGTGCTCGCCGGGCACTCGCCGACCGACCAGAGCGGTCTCGCCCTCGCCCCGGTCGGCACCCCCGGCCATCCGCTCGGCACCGACGACCTCGGCCGCGACCTGCTCGCCCGCCTGCTGTACGGCATCCGCGCCGACCTCGGCATCATCGCCGTCGCCGTCCCGCTGGGCGCCGTGCTCGGCTGCCTGCTCGCCCTGGCCGCCGCCCTCCACCCGGCCGTCGACACCGTCGTCCAGCGCGCCTTCGACCTCGTCCTGGCCTTCCCCGGCCTGATCCTCGCGCTCGCCGTCACCGCCGTCCTCGGCCCCGGCCGGCTGCCCGTGATCCTCGTCGTCGCGCTCGCCGAGATCCCCGTCTTCGGACGGCTCCTGCGCACCGGCATCCTCACCCAGCGCGGCCGCGAGTACGTGACCGCCGCCCGCGTGGGCGGCACCTCCGGCACCAGGATCCTCACCCGGCACGTCCTGCCCAACGCCGCTGACCCGCTCGTCGTCCAGTTCGCGGTCTCCCTCACCATCGCCGTCTTCCTCGAAGGGGCCATGAGCTTCCTCGGCGTCGGTGTCCGGCCGCCCGAGCCCACCCTCGGCGCCGTCCTCAGCCAGTCCATGCCCCACCTCGCCGAGGCCCCGCACTTCGCGGCCGGCCCCCTGGCCACCGTGACCGCGCTCGTCCTCGGCCTCTCCCTCGTCGCGGAGGCACTGAACCGGGAGATACGCCGATGACCACCGCCCCGCTCCTCGACGTCCGCGACCTGCACGTCACCTTCACCACCCCCGACGGCACGGACCTCCACGCCGTCCGCGGCGTCTCCTTCAGCCTGCGCCGCGGCGAGACCCTCGCCGTCGTCGGCGAGTCGGGATCCGGCAAGTCCACCACCGCCCTCGCCCTGCCCCGCATGCTGCCCGGCACCGGCCGGATCACCGGCGGCTCCGTCCTCCTCGACGGCACGGATCTCACCGCCGCCGGCGAGGACGAGCTGCGCGCCGTGCGCGGCACCCGGATCGGCATGGTCTTCCAGGACCCGATGACCTCCCTCAACCCGGTCCTCACCATCGGCCGCCACCTCGACGAGGTCCTCCGCGCCCACGAGTCCCGCACCCGGCGCCGCGACCGGCCCGCCCGCCGGGCCCGTGCCCTGGAACTCCTCCGCCTCGTCGGGATCCCCGACCCCGAACGGCGCCTCCACGACCACCCGCACCAGTTCTCCGGGGGCCAGCGCCAGCGGATCCTCATCGCCATGGCCCTCGCCGGCGAACCGGACGTCCTCGTGGCCGACGAACCCACCACCGCGCTCGACGCCACCGTGCAGGACCAGATCCTCACCCTGCTCGGCGACCTCACCCGTACCACCGGCACCGCAGTCGTCCTCATCACCCACAACCTGGGCGTCGTCGCCCGCTCCTGCGAGCGCGTCCTCGTCCTCTACGGCGGCACCGTCGTCGAGGAAGGGCCCACCTCCGAAGTCCTCGCCCGCCCGCGCCACCCGTACACCGCCGGCCTGCTGGCCGCCGTGCCCCGGCTCTCCACCCCCTCCGGCACCCGCCTGACCGGCATCCCCGGCACGCCGCCCGACCTGCGCCTGCCGCTCGCGGGATGCGCCTTCGCCGCCCGCTGCCCGCTCGCCGAGGACCGATGCGACACCTCGGCACCCGCGCTCACCCAGCTCACCGACACGGTCCGCGCCGCCTGCCACCCCGCCGCCGAACGGGCCGAACCGCTGCCCCGGCCCGCACCGCCGGCCCCCGTCGACCGGCCCGCACCCGGCTCCGTCGTCCTGGAGGCCGAGACGCTCCGCAAGACCTACCGGTCCCGGCGCCGCCGCCTCACCGCGCTCGACGGCGTCTCCCTCACCCTCCGGGCGGGGGAGACCCTGGGGATCGTCGGGGAGTCCGGCTCCGGCAAATCCACCCTCGCCCGCATCCTCGCCCACGCGCACCCCGCCGACGGCGGCCGGATCCTCCTCGACGGCCAGGACGTCACCCGCCCCGACCGCACGGCCCTGCGCTCCGTCCGCCGACGCGTCCAGATGGTCTTCCAGGACCCGTACGCCTCGCTCGACCCGCGCATGACCGTCGGCGACATCGTCGCCGAACCGCTGCGTGCCTTCGGCATCGGCACCGCCGCCGAACGGCCCGCCCGCGTCGCCGCACTCCTCCGGCTGGTCGGCCTCGACCCGTCCGGCGCCGACCGCCTGCCCCGCTCCTTCTCCGGCGGACAGCGCCAGCGCATCGGCATCGCCCGGGCCCTGGCCCCCGAACCCGCCGTCCTCATCTGCGACGAACCCGTCTCCGCGCTCGACGTCTCCGTCCAGGCCCAGATCACCGGACTGCTCGCCGACCTCCAGGCCGAACTCGGCCTCGCCCTCGTGTTCATCGCCCACGACCTCGCCGTCGTCCGCCAGGTCAGCCACCGCATCGCCGTGATGCACCAGGGCCGGATCGTGGAGACCGGCGCCGCCGACGAGCTGTGCGAGAACCCCCGCGACCCGTACACGCGCACCCTGCTCGCCGCCGTACCCGAACCCGTGCCGGCCACCGCCTCCACCGAGAAGGTCGCCGCATGAGCGCCTGCTGCACCCCCGGCAGGGCGTGCGCCGCCGACCGCCGGGCCGACCCCGCGCCGCTGCCTCCACCCACCGTGCGGACCGCCCCGCCGCCCCACCCCATGGTGGAACTGCCGGGCGGCACCTTCCGGATGGGCGACGCCTTCGGCGAGGGGTACCCGGCGGACGACGAGGGCCCGGTACGGGAGGTGACCGTCGCCCCCTTCGCGATCGACACGACGGCCGTCACCAACGCCCGCTTCGCCGTCTTCGTCGAGGCCACCGGCCACCGTACGGACGCCGAACGCCACGGCTCCTCCTTCGTCTTCCACACCCTCCTCCACCCGGCCGCCGCGGCGCACGTCCTCGGCCGGGTCGCCCGGACGCCGTGGTGGCTTGCCGTCGAAGGAGCCACCTGGCACAGCCCCGAAGGGCCCGGATCCGGCATCGAGGCCCGCGCCGACCACCCCGTCGTGCACGTCAGCCACTCCGACGCCCTCGCCTACTGCGCCTGGGCCGGACTCCGGCTGCCCACCGAGGCCGAATGGGAGTACGCGGCCCGGGGCGGACTCGACGGAGCCCGCTACCCCTGGGGCGACGACCTCACCCCCGGCGGCCGCGAGATGTGCAACACCTGGCTCGGCGACTTCCCCCACCGTTCCGCCCGTCCGGCCGGGGCGACCGGGACCGTGCCCGTCACCGCGTACCCGCCCAACGGGTACGGGCTCCACAACGTCTCCGGCAACGTGTGGGAATGGTGCGCCGACGGCTGGGACCGGGACGGGCGCGAGCGCGTCATCCGCGGCGGCTCCTACCTGTGCCACGCCTCGTACTGCAACCGCTACCGCGTCGCCGCCCGCTCCCGCAACACCCCGGATTCCTCGACCGGCCACGGCGGATTCCGCTGCGCCCGCTCGCTCCCCACGGAAGGACCCCGCCACCCATGAGCCCCGGCACCCGCCTCGACCCGTACGAAGGCTTCCCCGGCCGCGTCGGCCGCACCTTCGCCGAGTCCGAACCGGCCTGGCCGCCCCGCACCACCCCGCCCGCCGGAGCCCCCAACATCGTCGTCGTGCTCGTCGACGACATGGGCTTCAGCGACATCGGCCCCTTCGGCTCCGAGATCCCCACCCCGGTGCTCGACCGGCTCGCCGAGGACGGCGTACGGCTCGGCAACTACCACACCATGCCGCTGTGCTCACCCGCCCGCGCCGCCCTGCTCACCGGCCTCAACCCGCACCGCGTCGGCTACGCCATGGTCGCCAACTCCGACCCCGGCTTCCCCGGCTACGGCATGGAGATCGCCGACTCCATCCCCACCCTGGCCGAGCTCCTCCACGACGCCGGCTACGCCACCTACGCCGTCGGCAAGTGGCACCTCGTGCGCGACTCCGCCTCCAACGCCGCCGACGACCGCGCCAACTGGCCCCTGCAGAAGGGCTTCGACCAGTACTACGGCGTGCTCGAAGGACTGACCAGCCTCTTCCACCCGCACCAGCTCGTCCGGGACAACAGCCCCCTCGACATCGACGAGTTCCCCGACGGCTACTACTACACCGACGACATCACCGACCAGGCCATCGCCATGGTGAAGTCGCTCCGCGCCCACGACCCGGACAAGCCCTTCCTCCTCTACCTCGCCCACAACGCCGTCCACGGCCCCCTCCAGGCCAAAGCCGAGGACATCGCCCGCCACCGCGGCCGCTACGACGACGGCTGGGACGCCCTGCGCGAGCGCCGGTTCGCCGCCCAGCTCGCCGCGGGGCTCTTCCCTCCCGGCACCGAACTGCCCGCGCGCAACGCCGAGGCCGGACTCGACGTCCCCCCGTGGGACTCGCTCACCGCGGAACAACAGCGGCTCTACGCCCGCTACATGGAGGTGTACGCGGCGCTCGTCGACAACATCGACCAGAACCTCGGCCGGCTCACCGACACGCTCGCCGCCCTCGGTGAACTCGACAACACCGTCATCGTGTTCACCTCCGACAACGGCGGCACCGGCGAGGGCGGGCGCGAGGGCACCCGCTCGTACTTCAGCCGCTTCGTCCACCATCCCGGCCTGCCCGCCGACTGGGACCCGGACGTCGACCGCGACCCGGAGCTCATCGGCGGCCCGCGCAGCCTCGTCCACTACCCGCGGGGCTGGGGCATGGCCTCCAACACTCCCTTCCGCCTCTACAAGGGGCACACCTACGCGGGCGGCGTCCGCGTCCCCTTCGTCCTCTCCTGGCCCGAGGGAGTGCGCAGCGGCCGGCTCGCCCCCGGCATCCGTCCGCAGTACCAGTACGTCACCGACATCACCCCCACCCTCCTCGAACTCGCCGGGATCGAACGCCCCGAGCGCCGGCGGCACGTCCCGGTCCAGGAGCCCGACGGCACCAGCTTCGCCCCCGTTCTCGCCGACCCCGCCCACGACTCCACCCACCCCGAGCAGTACTGCGAGATGACCGGCAACCGCAGCCACTACCGCGACGGCCACAAACTCGTCACCCTGCACCGCCCCGGCACTCCGTACGACGACGAGGAGTGGGCCCTCTACGACATCCGCACCGATCCCACCGAGATCCACGACCTGGCGGCCGAGCGGCCCGGCCTCGTGAAGGAGCTGTCCCAGGCGTGGGAGGAGGCCGCCCGCCGCAACGGCGTCTTCCCGCTGCCGGACGGCAGTGGCGCCCTCGCCCGCCGCAACCCGGCCGAACAGCGCCTCGCCCGTCCCCTCACCCTGCTGCCCGGCACGCCCGAGCTGGAGCGCTACCGCTCGTCGAGGCTCGTCTCCCTGCGCTCCTTCACCGTCGAGGTCCTGCTCGACGAACCCGGTGAGGGCGTCCTCGTCTCCCACGGTGACCAGGGCGGCGGCTACAGCCTGTACGTCGAGGACGGCCGGCTGACCTTCGCCTACAACGAGTACGGCCGGCTCCAGGAGACCGACGCCGGCCCCCTGGCCGCGGGCCCCCACGAGATCGTGCTCGCCGCGACCGCCGAGGAGGGGCTGCGCTGGAGCTTCACCGTCGCGGTGGACGGCGAGGAGCGGGTCGCCCCCGACAGCGTGCACCAGCTCATCGGGATGGCCCCGTTCCAGGGCATCAGCGTCGGCGTGGACCGCAAGTCCCCGGTCTCCTGGCCCCTGTACGAGCGCCGGCGCTCCTTCCGTCACACCGGCGGCATCCGCTCCGTCACCTACCGCCCGGGCCCGCCCGGACCCGACGCCCCGGACGCGGTCGCCGCCGCCCTGAAGGAGGCGGCCTCGGCCTTCGAGTAGTCCGACCAGGGGTCCGCCGTGGAAGAGGCCGTTTCCGAGTCTGCGGAAACGGCCTCGTGCGTGGTGATGAACGCGGGAGGTCACTCCACGGTGACGTGGGCCAGGGCCCAGGAGGTGTGGTCGAAGGACGTGCGGTTGTTCGCGTCCTCGACGACCAGCCGGAGGACGCGGACGCCGCGTACGTCGAGGTCGACCTGGACGGGGCCGGTGGCCGCCGTGAGCGTGGAGGTCGTCAGGAGCAGGCGGTCGTCGCCGTAGACCTTGGCCCGGGTGGCGCCGAGGCCGCTCTGCCTGGCGGAGAAGTCGTCGATGCCGACCAGGGACGTGAAGCGGAGTGCGGCACCGCCGAGATGGAAGGCGATGTCGCTGGGCGCGTGGACGCCCAGACCCTTCGGGTAGGCCGTACCGCCGAAGGAGATCAGCGGGCCGTCGCCGGCGGCGTTCTTGCCGTTGGAGGCGTCGCGTTCCACCGGTCCCCAGCCGTTCGTGGCGCTGATCCAGGTGAGGTCGGAGAGGTACGCGTCGCGGATCGGGGCAGGGGGCGGTGTCGTGACCGTGCCCGTGGCCGGGTAGCGGACCGGGCCGCCCGGGGTGAGGGCGCTGCCCTCCGCGGTCAGTGTCCACCTGGCCGCGGGGGAGGTGGTCGAGGGCGGGGTGACCTGCCAGGAGGCGGTGAGCCGGCCGCCGACGGCGAGCTGGTCCGCGGTGGTCGGGGAGGTGGGGGTCACGGACCAGCCGCCAGGGGCGCGAAGGGCGAGCGCGGCCGCGGTCCACGGGCGGGAGGAGCCGTTGTGGAGCGTGGCCGTCACGGTGAACGCCTGTCCCGGGACAGCCAGTCCGGGCAGGGTCACACGGGCCCCGAACGGGATGCGCGGATACGCGTCCTTCCAGGAGGAGCGCATCAGTGCCACCAGCTCCGCGGCCCTCGCCGGGTGCCGGTCCACGAGGTTGCCGGTCTCCCCGGGATCGGTGGCCAGGTCGTACAGCTCCACCTGCCACTGCTCGTCGGGGAGGGTGCGGTCCCGCTCGGGGGCGAAGCGCAGGGCCTTCCAGTTGTCCCTGCGGACCGCCTCGGCGAGCCAGGTGGCACGCCCGCCGTCCTGCGCGTTGGCCCGGCTGGTGACGCCCCGCTCGTCGCGGAACCAGTACAGGTGTCCGTGGCGTGCCGCGTCGGCGCCGCCGACGAGCAGGGAAGCGGCCGACAGCCCGTCCACGTCGGTGGGGGAGGGGGCGCCGGCGAGCTCGGCCAGGGTGGGGAGCACGTCGGTCAGCGGCGTGGGGCGGTCGCTGGTGCCCTGCCGGACCCGACCGGGGCCCCAGGCGATGAGGGGGACGCGTACGCCGCCCTCGTAGAGATTGCGCTTGTAGCCGCGCAGCGGGCCGTTCGCGTCGAACAGGTCGGGGTTGACCCCGCCTTCCTCGTGGGGGCCGTTGTCGCTGGTGACGAGGACGATGGTGTCCTGCTCCAGGCCGAGCTCCCGGAGCCGGTCGACGACCTTGCCGACGAGCGAGTCGAAGGAGCCGACCTGGGCCGCGTGCCCCTTGTTCGCGGCCGTCCAGGCTCGGTCCGCGTAGGCGCTGGAGTCGGGGATGTCGCTGGGGGCGTGCGGCACGTTCGGGGTGAGCAGCAGGAGGAACGGCTCGGAGGCGTGGTCGCCGATGTACTCCAGGGCGCGCTGCTCCAGGAGGTCCGGGGCGTATACGGCCTTCACGCCGCCGGCGTTGGCGGGGATGGGTTCCTTGACGTCGTTGTGCCAGAGGTACGCGGGGTAGTACTGGTGGGCGTGGCTGTGGTCGATGTAGCCGTAGAACTCCTCGAAGCCCCGGGCGGAGGGGTGACTGTCCTGGCCGGTGGCCTCCGGTCCGAAGCCCCACTTGCCGATCACGGCGGTGCGGTAACCGCGGGCCCGGAGCACTTCGGCGAAGGTGGTGTCGTCGGCGGTGAGCGACCCCTGGCCGCCGGAGGAGGGGTTGGCACGGACGGTGGAGTGGCCGGTGTGGAGTCCGGTCAGCAGGGAGCAGCGTGACGGGGCGCAGACGGCGGCGGTGGAGTAGGCGTCGGTGAAGCGCAGCCCCTCGGCGGCGAGCCGGTCCAGGCGGGAGGTGGTGATCAGCTTCTGGCCGTAGGCGCCGAGCTCTCCGTAGCCGAGGTCGTCGGCGAGGACGATGACGAAGTTCGGCGGCCGGGTGCCCGCGGCCTCGGCGGCGTCCGGGACCGTCTCCGGCGGCGCCGCGAGCGCCGAACCGGTGGTGGTGACGGTGGCCAGACCGAGGGCGGCGGTCGAACCGGCCAGGAAGGTACGGCGGCTGGGCATGGCGGACGGCTCCTCGGGACAGGGGCGGGTGTGCTGCCGATCCTGGACGGGAGAGCCGCGCCGGGACCATGCACACGGCATGAAGAACATGTGACGGCGGCCGACCCGACGGATGCGGGTCGTCAGGGGAGGGTGGCGCCGCTTGACGTTCATGACGCCCGCGCAAGGGGTGCGGGCCCACCGTGACCTGCGGGGAGGCGCTCCGTCGGGTGTGCTTCTGCCGATCTACCGGGCCACCTTCAGCCCGGCTCCGCACGTGCGGGCGGGCCGGGCCGGGGCCCGGGGAGCGGGAACCGGGCCGCCCCGCGCGCGGTGGCTCCTGCGGCCGGAGCGCCCGAGGAGGGGTTCCGGCCGCAGGAGCACTGGCGGTGAGCTGGACCGGTCAGCCGATGGCGATCTGGTCGACCAGGAAGATGGTCGACAGATAGGTGTCCTCGGTACCGGCGAACTCCAGCTTCACCGTCTGCCCCTTGTGGGCGGACAGGTCGACGGTCTTCTGGACGTATCCGGAGCCGGCGTCGGCGTTGGAGTAGGTGGCCAGCGTGGTGCCGTTGACGTTGACCTTGAGGGTGTCGTAGGCGGTGGAGCCGGACTCCTGGGTGGAGACCTTCAGCCAGAAGGTGAGCTTCGGGGCGCCGGTGGAGGGCACCGCGATGTTCGACTGGGACAGGGATTCGACGGTGTCGGCGCCGTAGCCCATCATCCAGGCGTACCAGGACCCGTCGCGCGCGGCCTGCAGGGACGAGTTGGTGATGATGTTGTCGCTCTGGGTCCAGCCGCTGGTGCCCTGCTCGAAGCTGCCGTTGGCCAGTGCGTTCCCGCCGGGGGGCGTGGTCGGCGAAGGAGTCGGGTCGGTCGGGGAGGGGGTGGGGGTACCCGTGCCGGGGTCGGGCAGGGCGGTGCCGACGCTGACGGCGGCCCACGCCTTGGAGACGAGGTAGCGCTCCTGGGAGTTGGTGCCGTAGAGGTCGGCGGCGGCCTGCAGGGTGGCGGTGCGGGCGCCGGCGTAGTTGGTGGTGGAGGTCATGTAGGCGGTCAGCGCGCGGTACCAGACCGCGGCGGCCTTGTCCTTGCCGATGCCCGCGAAGGTGTCGTTGTTGCAGGTGGTGCCGGTGTGCGAGCGTCCGCCGATGGTCTTCGCCCCGGTGCCCTCGGCCGCCAGGTAGAAGAAGTGGTTGCCGATGCCGGAGGAGTGGTGGACGTCCGCCGATCCGGCGCCGGAGTTCCAGCAGGACAGCGATCTGCCGTCGGCGGCGGGGTTGTCCATCCGGCGCATGTATCCGCCGGACATGTTGAGCTTCTCGCCGATGTAGTAGTCGCCCGGGTCGCCGGCGTTGCCGGCGGAGAACTCGACCATGGTGCCGAAGATGTCGCTGGTGGCCTCGTTGAGGCCGCCGGACTCGCCGGAGTAGGTGAGGTCGGCGGTGGCGGCGGTGACGCCGTGGGTCATCTCGTGGCCGCCCACGTCGAGCGTGGCGAGCGGGGTGTTGCCGTTCTGCGAGGAGCCGTCGCCGAAGTACATGCAGAAGCAGTTGTCGTCGTAGAAGGCGTTGAGCAGGTTGGTGTCGACGTGGACGTAGGCGCGGGCGCCGCGGCCGTCGTTGCGGATGCCGGAGCGGTTGAAGGAGTTCTTGTAGTAGTCCCAGGTCTTCGCCAGGCCGTAGGAGGCGTCCACCGCGGCGCTCTCGCGGCTGGACGTGGTGCCGTTGCCCCAGGAGTTGGTGGTCTTGGAGAAGGCCCGGGCGTTCTGCCGGGGGTTCGACTGGGGGCTGTTGTAGGAGTCGTAGACGATCGTGCCGCCGCGCGCCGGGTCGGTGAGGGTGTAGCCGCCGGCGGTCTGGGTGGTCTCGAGGGAGACCTGGCCGACGGTGACGCCGTTGCCGGTGCCCGTGACGCTCTGGTGCAGCTCGTACTGGTCCAGCGGCGCGCCGCTGATCGCGTCGACGATCACCGCCTCACGCGAGGTGGGGCCGGTCTCGCCCTCGCCGGTGACGGTCGAGCGGTAGGCGAGGACGGGGATCTTGCCGACCGCGTACACCACCAGGGTGCTGTCCTTGCTGCCGGCCTTCGCCTTCTTCACGTGCTTGGCGTGCCTGACGGCCTTGGCGGAGGCGTCGGCGGCCGTCAGTTTCGGGGTGGTGCCGGCGATCCGGATCGCGCCCTGGTGCGCCAGGTCCGAGCCGGTGATCGTGCCGTCCCCGGCGAGGTGCACCACCAGGTCGCCGCCCATCACCGGCAGCCCGCTGTACGTGCGGTCGTAGCGCACGTGCCGGGTGCCGTCGGCGTCGATCAGCACGTCCTTGGTCACCAGGCGCTCGTCGGGGCCCAGGCCGAGTTCGCGGGCGGTCGCGGCCGCGTTCCGGCCGGCCGTGCGTATCGCCTCGCTGCGCGCGTCCGCCGTCATCGCCCGGAACCCGGCGCCGGGTTGGGCGGCGGAGGTGCCGGCGGCCGCGGCGGGCCGGGGGGCCGCGGTGGACTGGGTGGCCACCATGGTCACGGAGCCCAGGGCGAGGGCTGCCGCGACACCGGCCGCCAGGGCGTTCTTGCGGTTCATCGCAATCCTTCCGCCGGGCCTCGTCGGGGAAACGCCGCGGAACGTCATCTGAAGTACGGGGGGCGTTCGGCAGCGGTTGGCTCGGCTGTGCCATGAGGCTAGGGACGCGAGGGGCGGCCGGCATCGGGGCGATCCCTTGATCTGGACGGGGAGGCCGGGCGGGCGCACCATGGCCCGATGCAAGACTCTGCGACGTGGATGAACGCGTCCCACGAGGCCGGTCCCGTGCTGCCGGTGATGCCGGAAGACGTGCACGGCACCCGCCGGGTGGTCCTGTTCGGGCCGCCCGGAAGCGGCAAGACCACCGCGGCGGAGACCCTGGGGCGACGGCTGGGACTGCCCGTCCTGCGGCTGGCCCCTGGCCCACAGGACACCGGGATCCCGTACACCGGGCTGCTCGAACTCGCGCTGGCCCTATCGGCCCTGCCCGCCGCGCGGGAGCTGACGGCGGCACTCGACGAGACCGCCGGCCGGTCCGGTTCCCCGGACGATGCCGGTCGGGCACTTCGGCTGCGCCGCCTGACCTCCGCTCTGCTGCAGGAGGCACCGCCCATGACCCTGGTGGTGGACAACGCCCAGTGGCTGGACGCCGGCAGTGCGGCCGTCCTGGGCTGGGCGCTGCGCCTGACCCCGGACCTCCCCGTCATCGCGGCCGAGCGCACCCGGCGCCCGCAGGCCGGCTGCCACTGGTGCGGGGAGGACACGCGCGCGGTGCGCATCCCGCCCCTGACGGCCCCTCAGGTCGCGACGCTGCTGTCCCCGTACGGGCTCGCCGCCCGCGAAGTCACGCGCGTCCACGCTCGCAGCGGCGGGAACCCGGCCCTGGCCCTGGCGCTGGCCGACTCCGCGCGCCCGCTCCCGGACCGGGACGGTGACGGCGAGCCGGCCCTGCCGTCGACGGCCCGCCGGCTGGTGGGCGAGTGGCTGGACGAGGTACCGGCCCAGGTCCAGGAACTGCTGACGTTCGCCGCACTCGACGACCGGCCCGACCTCGAACTGCTCGGCCGCCTCGCCGGCCCGGCGGCCGAGGCCCTTCTCGCCGAGGCCGAGGCAGCGGGGCTGCTCGACGCCGGACAGTCCGACGGGACGGTGCGGTTCACCGCCTCCGCGATCGGCACCGAACTCGTGGCCCGGCTGCCGGGCCACGAGCGCAGGCGCCTGCACGCCCGCCTGGCCGAGGCCAGCCGTGACAGCGTCCGCCGCGACCGGCACACCGTGCTGGCGGCCGACGCCGCCGACCCGCGGTCGGCCCTCCGCGCCGCCGGTGCCGCCGTACGCGCCCGGCAGCGCGGCGACCACGCGCTCGCGGCAGAGCTCTCCCTCCTCGCCGCCCAGCGCACACCGCACGACGACGGCGACCTGCTCACCGAACGGGCCCTGACCGCCGTACGTGACGCCGCCCACTACGGCGACCTTCCCCGGACCCGGGCCGCCGCCCGCCTCGTCCTGGGCCACGACACCACCCCCGACCAGCGCGTCGACGCCCTCGTCGCCCTGATCGACGCGAGCGGCCGGCACCTGCACAGCGCGGACGAACTGTTCGCCGCCGCACTCCGCGCGGCGGCCGGACGACCCGACCTCACGGCCCGGCTCCTCATCCGCCAGTCCGTCTGGGCCAACGTCAACGAAGGCGACCCCCACCGGGCGTGCGACCTGGCAGGCCGGGCCACCGCCCTCGCCGAGACCGCCGGCGACACGACCACCACCGCCATGGCCCTCACGATGGAGGCCCGCCTCCAGCGCGTCCTCGGCCACCCCGACGCCGAGACCACCCTCGGCCGCGCCCTGTCCCTGCCACGCGCCGCCTCCATCCCGGCCAACGGCACACCCCAGCACCTCGCCGCCCGGCACGCCCTCTTCGACGACCACCCCGAGGAGGCCCGCACCGCGTTGCTTCCCCTCCTCGTCGAAGCCGAGCGCACCGGAGACACGGAGGCGACCGTGGACATCCGGCGCAGCCTCGCCGAGGCCGAACTCCGCGCCGGACGGTGCGCCAGAGCACTCGACCACGCCCACCGCGCCCAGGCGCTGACCGACGAAGCCTCCCTGTCACCCGCACCGGCGTGCTACACCTCCGCCCTCGTCGAGGGCGCCGCCCGTCGCACCGACCTCGCCCTCCTCCACGCACGCCGCGGAGTCGACACCGCCCGGCAGGAGGACAACAAGGTCTTCCTCTCCCGCAACCTCTTCGCCCTCGGCCACCTCCTCCTGGCCACCGGCCGCCCCAAGGAAGCCCTGGAGGCTCTCGAAGAGGTGCGGGACCTGGAGGGACTCCAGCAGGTACGCGACCCCTCCGTCCTGCGCTGGCATCCCGAACTCGCCGAGACGCTCGTCACCCTCGGCCGCCTCGACCAGGCGCAGAGCCTGCTGGACGACACCCGCCGCACAGCGATCGATCTCGGCAGGCACACGGTCCTTCCTCCGCTCGAACGCGCCCAGGCGCTCCTGGACGCCGCCCGTGGCGACTACGACACCGCGGCCCGGCGCCTCACCGACGCGGCCGGCCACCTCCGCCACCTCCCCCTCGAACGCGGCAGGACCCTGCTGGCGCTCAGCCACACCGAACGGCGTGGACGCCGACGCGCCAGCGCCCGCACCGCCGCGCACAGCGCCATCGACCTCTTCACCGCCCACCAGGCACACCCCTGGGCCGAAACCGCCGCGCACACCCTCAGACGGCTGGAAGCCGCCCCCGCGGACGACAACGCCCACCCCCGCCTCACCTTCGCCGAGCAGCGCTGCGCCGAACTCGCCGCCGCCGGAGCGAGCAACCGCGACATCGCCACCGCCCTCACCGTCAGCGTCAAGACGGTCGAAGCGACCCTCACCCGCGTCTACCGGAAACTCGGCCTGCACTCACGCTTCCAGCTCGCGCACACCGTCACACCGGCACGCGGGTGAGCCACCCGGGCGGCTGCGGGAGCCGCCCGGGTTCAGCCGTGGCCCGGGCGACCTGCCACTCTGTCCCGGACCCGAGGCGTGGCGACGGAACCCTGTTCGGCTCAACAAGCCTGCCGTCGGCAGGCGGAAGGCATCCGGTCCTCGGCGTGATGCCGTTTCGCGGTCACGGGGTAACGGCTTGCTCGGTCGCCCGCGTCCAGGTGTTCATGATGATGAAGGTCTTGGTGCCCTCCACCTTGCCGGTCCGGCGTACGGCGTTGATCACCTGCTGAAGATGCTTCACGTCCTGGACCCGGAGCTTGAGCAGGGCGTCGGAGGTGCCGGCGATGCTGTGGCTCTCCTCGATCTCCGGGATGCTCTCGGCGATGCCCTGGATCTCGTCGCTGTCGGTCGCGCCCAGCAGGCGGATCTCGATGAACGCCTGAAGCATGCCTGCCCGGCTGTCCTCGATGACCGCGGTGTAGCCGCGGATCACCCCCGCCCTCTCCATGCGCTCCATGCGGCGGGCGCACGGGGCCGCCGAGAGGCCCACAGCACGTGCGATCTCCGACACGGGCGCTCGCCCGTCCTTGCGGAGGATGTTCAGTATGTGGCGGTCGATCGCGTCCACGGCCCACTCCCCGAATCATGCGCGCCACGCATGAGTCGCGCGCCGAAAGCTCCACTGCTCCTTGCGGATCGAGTGAACCACGCTCGACATGTGCGTGATGATGCCCGGCCTGTCGCCCGGGGACCGCCGTCCTGCCATCGTCGTGGTGTCCGGGTGATCCCCGGCAGGAGGCTCGCGCCGGCCAACCCCTACGGTGCGGACTCCGACCAGGTGACAGGTGCGCGGGTATCCCCGGCACCCCGCGGCCGGCCCCACATCCTGGGGCCGGCCGGGCACCGAAGCTACCGAGCCGGCCACATGAGGTGGCTTCCGAGGACCGGACGCGCGAGGCGGTGAAGGCCGGGCAACGGTCGGGCGGGCTCAGATCCAGCCGCGCTCCCGCGCCCGCACCCCCGCCTGGAACCGCGTATCGACGTCCAGCGTGCGCATCAGAGCCGCCACCCGCCGCGTCGCCGTGCGTACGCTGACCCCCAACTGTCGGGCTATCGCCTGGTCCTTGAAGCCGGCGTGCAGCAGACGCACGAGCACCAGCTCCTCCTCGCTGGGCCCCGCTTCCACCTCCTCCACCTGAGGGGCGAGCAGGGGTTCGGCGCGTTCCCAGTACGCCTCGAACAGCTCGATCAGCCCGTCCAGCAGTCCCGACGGATGCACGAGGACGATGGATTCCTTGCTGCCACCGGTCAGCGGCACCATCGCCACTCTGCGGTCCACGATCCGCGCCTTGAAGGGGAGATGACGCAGCAGCCGTGACTTCTCGCCGAGCGCGGCGAGCCGCAGGACGGTCTCCATCCGGCCGGGCGGATCGATCGACTCCAGGCAGTACACGCCCCGGATGTCCACGCCGCGCTCCACCCATGCGCGGGTGGTCGTCCTCTCCTGCTCGTGGAAGTGCGGCTGACCGACCGCGTCCAGGTACGGCGGCTTGTCCAGCGTCCACAAATGGGTGGTGACGGACCGGTTCACCTCGTCGATCCGCCTGGCGACCGTCTCCGGGTCCGAGAGCACCTCCACCAGGGCTTCCGGGTCCGACTGCAGCTGATTGGCCCAGTAAAGGCGATGAAGTGCCGAGAGCCCCGCCTCCACCTCGCCGTACATCGCCTCCGCTTCGGACCGACGCCGGTGCAGCAGGGCCGAGAGCGCCGACCGGGGGCTCGCCGCTTCCCAGCGGCCCCGGCCCACCCGCCGCACGAGGCCGAGGTCAGCCAGCCGCTTCAGCGCCTGCCCGGTACGCGCCACTCCGGCGCCCGCGTTCTCCGCGAGATCGGCCACCGTGCGCCGCTGCCCCGACAGCACCGCCCGGTACACGGTCTCGTCGAACGGGCTCACGCCCACGGCTTCCAGCACAGCCGGCCCTCCTTGCCACACGAGAAGACAGCGCCGGGAGACCCATGCCCCGGTGCGGGGCCGACCGGTCTTCCCCCGCGTGGCGCGTTTGGTCACCACGCCAAAGACGCCATCACATTATCTGGACAGTCGGTATTCGCGCGGCGTTCACTCATCCCGGACCACCCGTCAGACACCCCTGGTGCCAGACGGTTCGGAGATTCCCGCCCCCAGCGCACACCGCAGGCGAGCCCCGCGCTCGTCTCTCCGGCATGCGTGGAAATCCATGAGGAGAGTCCGTGTCACCCCTGCCGCGCAGAACATCGCGCAACCGGCGAGCCGGCCTCGCCGGCTTGCTCACCACCGCCCTTGCCTCGCTCAGCCTTCCCCTCGCCCCGACCGCCACGGCCGTCCCCGCCGCCGCTCCGATCGCCGAATCCGCCACGGGCACCTACCTGGTCACCCTCGCCGGCGAGCCCCTGGCCACCTACGACGGCGGGGTGGGCGACCTCCCCGCCACGAAGCCCGCCGAGGGCGGCAAGCTCGATGTCGCCTCGGCCGCCGCCAAGCGGTACCGCACCCACCTGACGGACCAGCAGAACCGCGTCGCCAAGAAGGTCGGCGCCACCGTCCGGCAGCACTACGCGGTCACCACCAACACCTTCAGCGCCCGGCTCGACGCCCGCCAACTGGTGCGCCTCGCCCGCACCGGGAACGTCGTGCACATCGCCCCCGACCGCTTCCACCACGCCACCGACGACCGGAACTCCACCGACTTCCTCGGACTCTCCGGCCGCAAGGGACTGTGGAAGGCCCTCGGCGGAACCGCCGAAGCCGGCAAGGGCATCGTCATCGGCGACATCGACACGGGCATCTGGCCCGAGAACCCCTCCTTCGCCGCCCCGGCCCTGAGCTCCCGCAGACCCGGCACGAAGGACCGTCACCGCCCCTACCGCGTGGGCACGACCACCGTGATGCACAAGGCGGACGGCGCCACCTTCAAGGGCACCTGCCAGACCGGCGACAGCTTCACCGCCGCGGCCTGCAACGAGAAGGTCATCAGCGCCCGCTACTTCGGCAAGGCATGGCTCGACGCCGTCCCGGAGTCCAACCGGGCCGGATACGTCTCCCCGCGCGACAGCCAGGGCCACGGCACCCACACGGCGGCCACCGCGGCCGGCAACGCCGACGTCCGCGCCACGGCCGGCGGCGAGGACCTCGGCACCGTCTCCGGCGTGGCCCCCGCAGCCACCGTCGCCGTCTACAAAGCCCTCTGGCAGAGCAAGGACGGCCAAGCGGACGGCGGTCTGACCAGCGACCTCGTCGCCGCCATCGACCAGGCCGTCGCCGACGGCGTGGACGTCATCAACTACTCGCTCGGCGCCGCGTTCGAGAGCACGTACGACGACCCGGCGCAGGTCGCGCTCCGCAACGCCGCCGCGGCCGGAGTCTTCGTCGCCACCGCCGCGGGCAACTCCGGCCCGGGGGCGTCCAGCCTCTCCAACACCGCGCCCTGGACCACCACGGTCGCCGCCGGCACCATCAAGTCGCACACCGGCACGGTGACCCTCGGCAACGGCTCCAGCTACACCGGCATCAGCACCACTGTCCACCGGCAGGTCGGCCCCGCCCCGCTGGTCAAAGGCTCCGCTGTCCGAGTTCCCGACACCGTGGACCTCTACGCGGACCACTGCATGCCGGACTCCCTCGACCCCGCCCGCACGACCGGGAAGATCGTCGTCTGCGAACGGGGCCACAACTCCCGCGCCGACAAGTCCGCCGAGGTCAAGCGGGCCGGCGGCATCGGCCTCGTCCTGGTGAACCCCGGCGACGAGAGCACGGACGGCGACCTGCACAGCGTGCCGGCCGTCCACCTCGACAACGCGGACGCGGCCCCCGTGCGCGCCTACGCCGCCACGGACGGAGCCACCGCCACCCTCACCGAGGGAGGCGCCTCGGACGTCTACCCGCAGGTGGCCGGCTTCTCCTCGCGCGGCCCCTCGCTCACCGGCAACGGCGACCTGCTCAAGCCCGACATCACCGCGCCCGGCGTCACGATCCTCGCGGCCGTGTCCCCGGACGGCAACAAGGGCCGCGCCTTCGACTACTACTCCGGCACCTCCATGGCCACCCCGCACATCAGCGGCCTGGCGGCGCTCCACCTCTCGGAGCACCCCACCCGGTCCCCGATGAGCATCAAGTCGGCCATGATGACCACCGCCACGCCGACGAAGACCGCGGACGGCAGGAACAGCGACGACGCCTTCGCGCAGGGCGCCGGCGAGGTGGACGCACGGGCCATGCTGCGGCCCGGACTCGTCTACGACTCGGGCGAGCGGGACTGGCTCGCGTACCTCGAAGGCTCCGGCGTGGACACCGGAACCGGCGTCGAGGCCATCGACCCGAGCGACCTCAACCACCCGTCCATAGCCATCGGCGACCTCTTCGGCAAGCAGACCGTCACCCGCACCGTCACCGCGACCACGGCCGGCACCTACCGCGCCCGGGTGGACCTCCCCGGCATCAAGGCCACCGTGAGCCCGTCCGTACTGCGCTTCAGCCACCCCGGCCAGAAGCGCACCTTCACCGTCACCCTGGACGTGACCACCGCGCCCGCGGGACGCGCCGCCACCGGGGCCCTCACCTGGACCTCCGGCCGCACCACCGTCCGCAGCCCGATCGTCGTCACCCCGCAGATCGTCCGCGCCCCCGCCGAGATCAAGGGCTCCGGCTCCAGCGGCTCGACCACGTTCCCGGTCACCCCGGCCACCGGCACCCTGACGGCCACCGCCTACGGACCGGTCACCTCGCCGGTCACCGGGGGCACCCTGACCTCGACGCAGCAGATCTCCTACGACGCCGAGATCCCCTCCGGCACCAAGGCGTCGCAGATCACGGTCCGCTTCGACGCGGCGGACGACACGATCACGGGCGTCCTGTGGGGCAACAAGGCCGACGGGGTCCTTCAGGACCTCCACGTCGCCGTCCCCGACAGCGACGGAGTGGTCACCATCACCGTGCCGCATCCCACGGCCGACGCCCTCTTCGTGTCCCTGGTCGCCATGGGGACGGACGACGAGACCGTCACCCCGTACACCTACCAGGCGAACCACATCACCGCGGACAGCCCCGTCACCGGCGAAGTCACCGTCACGCCCGACCGGGCCCGCGTCACCCCCGGCGTGCCGACCGACCTGACCGCCACCTGGTCCGGCGTCCCCGCGGACACCCGGTCCGGCGCCTGGATCGAGTACGGCAACGGGGCGGGCACCTTCCTGACCCTCAACTGAATCCCGGCACCCACCGTGGGGCGGCACGCACACACGTGCCGCCCCCCCCGCAGTCGCCGGAGCCGATGACGATGTCCACCCCGTGGGCAGCAACGTGCTGGAGAGCGGCGGTTCGCACAGTTCGGCGAGGGCCTCCTGGACCACGAGGTGGTCCAGGAGCGGACACCGGCGGCGAGTGGTCGCGCCCCGTGGCCGCCGAGCCCTGTCCGGAAGACCTCGCCCCCTCCGGCCGCCGTGCCGCCGCCCGCTCCTTGCGCGCCGCCGCCCATGAGGATGACCTCTGGACCAGGGTCCGGGAGCCTTCGATCGAGGTGGCCACTCATCCGTACGGGGCCATGCTGGAGCACAGTCCTCAGCTCGCCGACGCGCGCAGGGCCCTGAAGCACGACCTCGATGTCCTTGCCGGTCCCGACGACGACGCCCCGGCGGCGTGGGACGGCGACCGTTCGAGCCGACGGGGAAGCTGCCCGCGGATGCCTGGTGGCGTGGGGTGTCCCAGACGATCGCCCGTCCGTGGAGTCGGCCGAAGCAGGCGCCGACTCCTGTCGATGCGTCCGGGCGTGATTCGGCGCCTACGGCCCGATGTCGTAGGCGCTTGGCCAGTGGGGCTTGATTTTCTGCCCTACGGGGCAGGTGCGTCTGCTGCTGGTCAGGTGGTCAGTCCGCCGAGGGCGTCGCCGATGTACTTCACGCCGAGGACGAGGAGGAGGACGGTCATGATGGCGCTGTTGTGGCGGGCCATCCATGCCTTCCAGCCGCTGAGCACCTTCGCGGACCTCGTGCCTCCGGCGAGGTAGACGGCGAGGGGGAGGAGGGTGCAGAGGGAGGCGATGAGGACCATGAGGGCGGCGGCGACGGTCTTGCCGCCGGCGGTGGCGGTGGAGCCGGCGATGGAGACGGCGCCGCCGATGGCGAGGACGAGGTTCTTGGGGTTGGCGACGACCAGGGCGGCGGCGAGGCCGGCGGACTTGGCGGGGGTGAAGGTGTCGATGGCCTTCATCCATCCGGGGGTGGTCGCCTCGTGGCCTTCGCGAGGCCGGTCCTTGAACTGTTTGGCGCCGAGGAGCAGGAAGAGGGCGCCGAGGGCGAGCTTGAGCCACAGGGTCCAGGTGGCCGGTCCGTCGTCGCCCGCCGCGTCGGCGCCGGAGCCGGCGAGGACGACGACGGTGACCACGGCGGCGACGGCGAGGATCCATCCGGCGGTGAAGGCGATTCCGTTGGCCCGGCCCTTGGGGGTGGCCAGCATCAGGATGACGGCGATCAGCGGTAGCGGACTGATGGCGATGCCGACGGCTGAGGTCAGCATCTGCCCAATCGCGTCACCCATGTGCCAGCCCCTCTGCGTAATGGAACGAACCGTTCCCAACCTCGCACGGCAGCGGAAAGCCCGCCTTCGGTCCTTCACCCGGACGGCCGAACCCCACTCGTGCGCGGGGGAGCCTGCGGTCAGGCTCGGTGATCAAGACACCGGGTGACCGGGGGTGCGGGAAGGGGAGCCGAGTGAGGGTGCGGGTGCGGCTGAAAAGGCTGGGACGGCCGACCGGCTCGGATGTCACCTCGGGTGCGGTGACGGGGCTGTTCTCGATTCCGGAGGGGATGGCGTACGCGGCGATCGCCGGTTTCAACCCGGTCGCCGGCCTGTACGCGGGCGTGGTCCCGGCGATCGTCGGTTCGCTCACCTCCCGCACGGTCCTGATGGTCACCACCCTGACCAGCGCCATCGCGCTCACCTCGCAGAGCGTGCTGTCGGACGCCGGGCTCGACGTGAAGGACGCCGGGAACATCGCCCTGCTGACCGTGATGGTCGGCGCGGTGATGCTGCTGATGGGCGTGCTGCGGCTGGGTGCGGTGATGAGCTTCGTGTCGAACGCGGTGATGACCGGCTTCTCCACCGGCATCGCGCTCCAGATCATCACCGGAGTCCTCAAGGACGCCACCGGCTACAAGCCCGAGGGCCACAACAAGCTGTACCAGCTGGGGAACTGGCTGTGGCACATCGGGGACTGGCGGCTCGCCGCCACCCTCACCGCCCTGGCGACGATCGGGGTGTGGGCGGCGGCCCGCGCGGTCAGGCGCCTGGAACCGGTAGCGCTGCTGATCGCGATGGTCACCGTGTCCGTGGCCGTCGCGCTGCTGGCGGCGGACGTGGAACTCGTACGGGACATCGCCTCGATCCCCGCCGCCCTGCCGTCCTTCACCGCCCCCGACCTGGCGGCCGCCCCGGACCTGGTCTGGGGCGCGGTCTCGGTCGCCCTCGTCGCCCTCGCCCAAGCAGCCGGTATCGCCCCTTCCATGCCCAACCCGGACGGCACCCGCTCCGACATCAACGGCGACTTCCGTTCCCAGGGCTACGCGAACCTCACCGGCGGCCTGTTCCAGGCGCTGCCCTCGGGCGGCTCGATGTCCCGCACCGGCGTCGCCGTCTCGGCCGGCGCCCGCACCCGCTGGGCCGGGGTGGTCTCCGGCGTCTTCCTCGCTCTCGTCGTCCTGCTGTGCGGCTCGCTCGCGGAACGCATCCCCATGCCGGTCATCGGGGGCCTGGTCCTGGTGGTGGGCGGCGAGCTGATCTGGGGCAAGCGGCACGACATCCTGCTGGTGCTGCGCACCTCGTGGACGTCGGCCGGCGCGATGGTCCTCACCTTCCTCGCCACCACCCAGCTCCCCCTCCAGCAGGCCATCGTCCTGGGCGCCGTCCTCTCTCTCCTCCTCTACTGCGCGCAGGCCGCCCGCCAGGCGAAGCTCATCGCCCTGCGCCGGACGCCCGACCGGCCCGCCGGCCCGGGCCGGTGGGAGACCACCGCGCCTCCGGCCGCCCTGGCGCCGGGGACGGTCACGGTCCTCGACTACGCCGGCTCGTCGTTCTTCGCCGAACTGCCCCGCATCGAGGCCCGGCTCCCCCGCCCCGAAGGGGCGCGCGGCGCGGTGTTGATCCTGGTGGTGCGTGCCCTGCCCGACGTGCCGTCCTCAGCCGTGCTCAAACTCCTCGACCGGTACGCGAAGCGCCTCGCCGACCAGGGGGGCCGTCTGATCCTGTGCGGCGTCCAGCCCCCGCTGGAACGCCTCCTGCGCCGTTCCGGAATCGCCGACCGTCTCGGCGCCGGCGGCATCGTCCCTGCCACCCCCGAGCTCCTCGGCGGGCTGGAGGAAGCGTGGACGGCCGCGCGCGAGTGGACGTCTCGACCGCCTCACCAAGGGTCCGATATGCGCTAGTTTGAGACTGATGTTCAGATGGGCCGGCAGACAGAACGCGCGTGCGGAACGGAGCATCAGGCAATGAGCGAGACCCTGCCCTCCTTCGAGGACTCGACCGACTTCGACAACGCCGACCGCGGCTTTCTCGGCGCCCTCGTCCCGGGTGTGGTGAAGGCCGACGACGGCCGGGTGATCTGGGACAACGACGCCTACGCCTTCCTGAAGGCCGACTGCCCGGACACCGCCCACCCCAGTCTGTGGCGCCAGGGCCAGCTCTCCTCCCGCCAGGGCCTGTACGAGGTCACCGAGGGCATCTACCAGGTCCGCGGCCTGGACATCTCCAACATGACGCTCGTCGAGGGCGAGCGGGGCGTGATCGTCATCGATCCGCTGATCTCCGTCGAGACCGCGGCCGCCGCCTTCGCGCTCTACAAGGAGCACCGCGGCGACCGGCCGGTGACCGGCGTGATCTACACCCACTCGCACGGCGACCACTTCGGCGGCGTCCGCGGCGTCCTCCCTCACGGCACCGAGGACGGCGTCCCGATCCTCGCCCCCGCCGGCTTCCTGGAGCACGCGGTCAGCGAGAACGTGTACGTGGGCAACGCGATGGGGCGCCGGGGCAGTTACATGTACGGCGTCGGCCTCCCCATCGCCCCCGACGGGCAGATCGGTGTGGGGCTCGGCCAGGCGACCTCCACCGGCACCATCAGCCTGATCCCGCCGACCGTGGACATCACGGAGACCGGGCAGGAGGAGACGGTCGACGGGGTGCGGATCGTCTTCCAGCTGACGCCGGGCACCGAGGCCCCGGCGGAGATGAACTTCCTCTTCCCCGACCACCGCGCCCTGTGCCTGGCCGAGAACGCCACCCACAACATGCACAACGTGCTCACCCTGCGCGGCGCGGTCGTGCGCGACTCCCGGATCTGGGCCCACTACCTCGACGAGGCGATCGAGTACTTCCACGGGCAGTACGACGTCGGCTTCGCCTCCCACCACTGGCCGACCTGGGGCCACGACAACGTGGTGGCGTTCCTGGAGGAGCAGCGCGACCTCTACGCCTACATGCACGACCAGACCCTCCGCCTTCTCAACGAGGGCTACACGGGCGTCGAGATCGCCGAGCGGATCGAGCTTCCGCCCGCTCTGGAGAAGGCGTGGCACGCCCGCGGCTACTACGGTTCGCTCAGCCACAACACCAAGGCGATCTACCAGCGTTACCTCGGCTGGTACGACGGCAACCCCGCCCACCTGTGGGAGCACCCGCCGGTGGAGCTGGCCCAGCGGTACGTGGAGGCCCTCGGTGGCCCGGCCGACGCTCTCGCCAAGGCCCGCGCCTACGCCGAGGACGGTGATCTCCGCTTCGCCGCCACCCTCCTGAACCACCTGGTCTTCGCCGACCCCGACGACCAGGAGGCGAAGGACACGCTCGCCGGGGTGTACCAGCGGCTCGGGTACGGCGCCGAGAACGCCACCTGGCGCAACTTCTACCTGCGCGGCGCCCAGGAACTCCGGCAGGGCGTCACCGGGGAGGTCGTCGACCTGTCCAATCCCGAGATGGTGATGGCGCTGACCGTCCCGATGCTGCTCGACTCGATCGCCATCGCGATCGACGGCCCCCGGGCCTGGGACGACGAGCTCGTCATCGACCTGGTCCTCACGGACGGCCCCACGGACGGGGGCGCCCGGCACCGGCTCACCCTCCACAACGGCGCCCTCACCCACCGCGAGACCACCGCCCCGCCCCGCACCCCCGCCGGCCTCACCCTCACCCTCGGCAAGGCCCAGCTCCTCGGCCTGCTCGCCGGAAAGAGCCTCGACGATCTCGGCATCGGCACCGAAGGCGACCCGACCCTCATCACCCGGCTCCTCGCCCACCGTTCGAAGCCCGACCGGAACTTCCCGATCGTCACCCCCTGACGGCCGTCGAGCGCCAGCTCTGCCCCTCGGACCTGGATCACCCGGTCCACGCAACCACGATGCCCCAGGTCGCTGACCTGGGGCATCGTGACAAGAACCGCAGCCACGCGGCCGCCGAGAAGGAAGCGCTCGGCGCCCGGGAAACCGATCCCGCCGAAATCGGCCACGGAGGAGACCCAGCAGTCCTCGCCCGCCCTCACGGATCCCCCGACGAACCGGCATCGACTTCGCCACCATCACTCCGTGCCCCCAACGACCTCCGTCCGCACAAGCCCGCTGCCAGCCCCTGCCTGGGCGGAGCACGGACCGGAACGACCCCCGCCCGCCTGGCTGCATCAGGCCCCGGAGGCACCCCTGTGTCCGCCGGCACCCCGCCCTCGTACGGACCCCGCCGACCTGCTCACACCGCTCGGCACGACCGGCGCCGGGGTCGCGTTCCCCGACCCCGAGCTGCGGCACGTGTACGTCAACGAGGCCCTGGCGCGGATGAACGGGCTGCCCGCCGCCCCCCACCCCGGCCTGGAGATCGCCACCCGCTACCTCCCCGCCGGCGCCGAAGACGACATCGCCGTCCTCGCCACCCGCATCTGCCGCATCCCCTGAGCCCCTGCTCCCCGCCTTCCGCGAGAAACGGCCCCCCCCGCGTGCCTCCCCATGCCGGGACCGGCATCCGGGCGGGCCGCCGCGAACAGCTACGGAGCTCTCAGTCCAGCGCCTCGAAGTCGGCCGGCCGCCACGAACCGTCGAAGGCGGCCTGCTCCGGGCCGTAGATGCGGAAGTAGGCGAACCAGCCGCGGCCGGGCACGGTCTGGATCCACCGGCCCTCCGCCCCGGCCGGCTCGGTAGGCCCGAAGTGCAGGTCCACGTGGTCGGCGCCCGTCGGCTCCAGCTTGTCGAACAGCGACCGCAGAGCCGCCTTCCCCTGCTCGGCCACCACCTCGGAGCGGGTCGCGGCGTCGTAGACGGTCACCGACCAGAACAGCGTCTGCGGCACGGGCAGGGGGACGCGCAGCCGGTAGGCGCGACCGCCGTCGAGGTAGGCTCCGGTCTTGTCGCGCAGCCCCAGCCAGTACAGCGAGCCCGCGCCCATCTCGCGCCGGAACATCGCCGGCGAGGTGACGATCGCCTGCGCGAACCACCGGTCCCGCGCCTCCACGTCCAGCGAACCGGGCCGCTCGAACGTGCCGTTCTCCGGCCGCAGCCCCACCCACTCCCACGCCCGGTCCGGCCACACCGTCCGGTCCGCCCGCCGCGACGCGAACGCCGACACCAGCAGCTCGTCCCGCCCCTGCCGCGCCGCCTCGGTGAGGATCCGTTCCATCCGCTCGTCCGGCGCGAACGGCCGGCCCGCCTCGATGCCCAGCTCGGCCAGCAGCCCCAGCATCGGCCTGAGCTCGTCGACCGGCGGCTCCGCGTCGACGACGGAGTGCAGGACCCGCCAGAACTCCAGGTTGTCCTCCCACGCCAGCGGCGTGCTGTCCATCGGCTGCTCATTGCGGTCCAGCACCGTGAACGCCGGCGGATCGTTCCGCTCGGCCAGGGGGTAGAAGCGGACGGAGCCGAGAAGCCTGTTCGCCGCCTCCACGTCACCGCCCAGCGGCAGCGCCCGCAGCGCGCACAGCACCTGCCACGTGTCGCTGCGCACCACCTCGTACCCGTCCGACCCGGACGGCAGCTCACCGTCGTAGCCGGGCGGCAGCAGCAGGACCTTCCCGCCGCGCGGCCCGTTGCGGCCCGGCAGCCCGAGATCGACCAGCCAGCGGTGGTAGTGGTCGTCCACCAGACCCACCAGCGGACCCGGCGGCAGCTCGATCACCAGCGGCCCGCTCGCGCGAAGGTCGAGCCCTCCGCCCAGGTACGGGGTGTCCGAGTTCAGCGTGAAGCCCACGTGGTGCGGGCGAGCCACGACAATCGGCGCGGAGACGTTGTCCACGGCCCCCGCCGCCCGCGTCCCGCGCAGGATCGCCTCCAGGGAGACCACCGGGTAGAAGAACCGGTACGCCTCCACCGCCCGGTGCCGGTCACTGCGCTCGTACGACTCCACGACGCTTTCCGCCACCGGATACCCGCCCCGAAACTCCACCCGCTCCACCACGTCGCCGCCTTCCGACCCAGGACGCCCAGCCCGGGCAGGACGCCCCGGACCTCGCCCCCACCCTCACCGCCACCACGCGCCACGGCGAACGCAGCCCGCCGAACGGGTGAAGACCGGCTTCGACAAGCCCGGATCCCAGAAGCGAAACCCAGTCGTCCTCTGACGGCAGTCCCGCACGGTTCGAATGACACTCCCTGCCAACTGAGGCCTCGGACCGGGATGCGCAGCGGGGTGAGGCGTACGCGAACGACCAGGGCGGCCCCGACGCACCGATCGCGGTCACCGCTGCGCCGAACCGCTCGAAGGCCGACAAGGACCCGGCCGAGCGGCTGCCGTCGGACGACACCTACCACTGCACCCACGCCGCGACCTGGGGCCGGCACGGAGCTGCGCTGGGACCTGGCCGCCGATGAGGCCGAGCGGGAGGCGCTGCTGGGCCTCGACGCGGGCGTGGCAGAACGGAGTGAAGAGGGGACCTTCCGCAGCGGGAACGGAGGTCAGGGAGGCGGTGAGACCGGAGGCGCGGAGGAGGCCGACGAGCCGGAGCCCCCGTGCTCGTAGATCGTCGCCGCTGCTGGCGGTACCTGTTCCGTGGTGGGTGTTGCCGGTATGGCGGACGCATTGAAGGTGTACGCGGAGGCATGTGGGACGACGATCGTGCGTTATGCCCCCGCCCCATGACGGCTGTGCCCGGGTCGGCCCCTTTCGTCCCGGGGGGGGCGCATCCTTCGGCCCGCTCCGGCCCGGCGGACGTGCCGGCCCGTTCAGCGCTGCGGGGAGCGGACGACGAGCAGGACGATCTCGCTGGGGGGCGAAGCCGCGAAACGGCGGCCCGTCGGGCCTCTGTCGACTCCAAGAATCAAGAATGGCTTCTGGCCCGACATCCACATGACCCCCGCCGAGGGCCTGCGGGCCCACCTGGACCTCCAGGGCGGGGCGCCCGGCGGGGTGCTGCTGCCCGTCCACTGGGCCACCTTCAACCTGGCGCCGCACCCCTGGGCCGAGCCGGGGGAGTGGACGAAGGACGTGGCCGAGGAGGCCGGGCAGACGGTGCCGCTGCCGCGGCCCGGCGAGCCGTTCGAGCCGGCGGGGAAGGTGCCGGCCGAGCCGTGGTGGCGGGTGGTCTCCCGGCCCCTGGACCGCCCGTGGCGCGACCCCCGGCCGGCGCGGGGCGCCGCCGGGCCCCGTACGCCCGACCTCGACCTCGCGGGAGACCGCTGACGGCGGGCGAGGACGAGCTGGGCAGGGTCGTGGTCCTGCCGGCTCGTCTCTCGGACGAGGAGCGTGTTCACGTGCTGTGTGCTCCGGACGGTCCGCTTCGGCGGGAGCCTTCGGTAAGAGCCCCACGGTTTGTGCCCTCGCCGACCAGAGCGGGTTCGTCCTCGGTTGTTGCCCGTACACACATCGTGGGTTCCTGAGCACGCGCCGGAAGGAGCCTCGCCGGTTCGCCGACGGGGTTTCTGCATCCTTGTTTCGCTCCGTGGTCATGAGGGCGGGGGGTGAGGGGAACGCATGGGGCCGGTCGCTGTCACCGATGGAGGGGACCGGAGAGGACGTGCCTCAAGAACTGGCAACAGCTGCGACGGCGGGCGCTGCGGCGCTGGTCGCGTCATGGTGCCGGACGGGTGGCGTGAGGAGCCGGGATCTCGCCGTCCATCGCCGTGGCCGAGGATTCCGTGCAAGGCGTGTCCGGAGGCCGTCGGGTGTGGGCGGGGTCCAGGAGACGGGCGCCGACGGGCACGCGTACGAGGTGCGGAACCGGGTCGCGCCGTGCCGCTGCGGTGCCTCGCGCGACAAGCCGCTGGGTGACGGGCGGGTCGCGTGCCGCCCTCGGGTTCCAGGAGGGGGCCGAGGCGAGTTGATCCGGGAAGGGCCCCGCGTCCGCCAACGGAATCGGCCTCGGACATGGCCGGCTCCGGCACCGTGTTAGGGTCCGCCAGCGTGACTCCTATACGAGGCCGACGACGTCGCGTCGCAGCCGTATCCGCCGCTGCTCTTGCCGCGGCGGTGACTGCCGCATTCCTGGTGACCGACCGAGACACGGCGTCCGCCACCGCTTCCGTACCGTCTGTACCAGAGGTGATCGCTCACCGGGGAGCCTCTGCCGTGGCCCCGGAGAACACCCTGGTCGCGGGTGAGGTGGCGCGCCGGGCCGGAGCCGACTGGATCGAGAACGATGTCCGGCCGAGCCGGGACGGCGGCCTCTACGTGCTCCACGACGCGACCGTGGACCGGACGACCAACGGCAAGGGCAACATCGGCAAGCTGACCTCGGCGGAGATCGACGCCCTGGACGCGGGTTCCTGGTTCGCGCCGCAGTACAAAGGAACCCGGATACCGACACTGGCCGCCCAGCTCGCGGACCTGCGGGAGCGGGGCGGGAAACTCCTGTTGGACATCACCGGGACGCGCGGCAAGGCGGACATCGAGCGCATCATCCAGACCGTGAGGGACGAGGGGATGATGGACCGGGTGATGGTCCAGAGCTTCTTCCCGGAGTCCCTGAAGCACGTCCGCAAGCTGGCCCCGCAGGTCCCGATGGCCTTCCTGCAGGGCAAGCTGGACGCGGACCCGGTGGCGGTGGCCAAGGACCTCGACGTGATCGCGTACAACGTCTCCGACGAGGCCCTGAAGACGCGCCCCGAGGTGGTGAAGGATCTTCACGCCGCGGGCGTGAAGGTGAACGTCTGGACGGTCGACGACCCGAAGCGTTGGAGCGAGTTGGCCGATCTGGGCGTGGACGGCATCATCACGGACAAGGCCACGGAACTGGTGGGCTGGAACACGGCGCGAGCGAGTGACCGCGACTGAGGTCGAACTCATGGTGTCGTAGAGGCAGAGGGCTGGTCGGATGCTGCGGCATCCACAAAGGGCGGACTGACCGCCGAACGGCAGCAGTTCCGCGCCGCGCGACGGCTTCAGGCGCGGAGCGGTTCGCTTGAGGGCGAGACGAGTGCGTTGATTGCCAAAAAGGACGAAGTCGCCATCCGTACCGGCCCCCGTAACGGCGAACCGCTTGGCCTTCACTGGGAAGACCTCGACCTCACGACCGGAACGGCCCGAGTCCAACGCTCCCTCCAACGCCCCGCACGTGCGATCTCTCCGGCGAACGAACGCCGCATCGCTCTGCCGAGGGAACGTGAGACAGCAGCGTCAGCCTGGAGAGACCACGGCCTGGTTTTCACCACACCGATTGGTGGCTCCCTCGACCCGGCCGACTTCCCCCGCCGCTTCCGCGGCCTTCTCGACTGTGTCGGACTCCGGCATCCGCGTTCACGATCTGCGCCAATCGACCGCGACCCTGCTTCTGGAGCAGGGCGTCGACCTCGTCGTGATCAAGGAGCTGTTGGTTGAGCCCACATCGGCGTCTACGCCTACGCATCCAACGCCAAGCCATCGACATCCTGGGCGTCGCCCTGAATCCGACCTATGGCGACCTCAGTGGCCCGCCCGCTGCTGCTGGCGTCCGCTGACGTGCCGTCAAACAGAGAAACTGCCGCTGGCGTCTGGCCAGCGGCAGTTCTCCGTATGTCCGGAATCCGCTCCCTAACCGGGCGGAACAGGAGACCTTCCCGAGAGGGACCTTAATCCTTACAAGCTCCCCCGGATTTCCAGCCAGGAGTGAACGTTGCTTTCAATCTCTTTGTCTTTGAGGTGAGAGCAGACCCACGGGAGAGCGGACAGGATGAGTTCTACATCTTGCAGTCCAGAGAACGCTACCTCGCCTGTCAGAGTAAATTCACCCCCGACGGGCGCATAGAACTCCTTGCCGGCGTTAAGGTGCTCGCTCTTTCGAGTCTCCGATTCTTCGATCGTGCGTTCACGTGTGAGGGGAATCTGTCGCAGCGCCCACGCTGCAGAACCGTCCGGCGTGAGGATTTGTGGAAGATCGGCGACCGGAGGATCGAGTCGCAGGGATAGTGCTGCGACTCTGAGCATCCAGTAGGCACCGATCGCGCTCCTCACACCACCAAGCTTGACAGCCACCAGTATGGCCTCTGCGGCAAGATTGAGATCCTCTGCGCGTCGGTCCGGGGCCAACTCTCGGAAGGGAGAGGCGCTGGCCTCCAAGGACTCGAAGATTGATAGCCACCACTGCGACGAAGCGCCGTCAGGGAAGCGACGGCATACCCAGTCGGCAAGCTTCCCTTGAAGGACGCCCCGCATCTCGCGGAGATCGGAATCCACTCTCATTTACGGCGCCCTCCCGCCAGCGTCTCGAATAACCGCGAACGGAATCCTGATGCCAGCTTGAGCGAAGGCGTCAACCCCCTGGTTGATGAACGAAGCGGCGCATCGGGCACACGGCGGTGTGTAGTGGCCCGTCCAGTTGTCAAACGAAGTGACTCTGCCGCCACTTCCGAAGGTGATCTGCCCAGCACCGACGACCGGAGACCCGCCACTGGCTATCGTGTGATGGATGCCAGGCAAGTCGCGAACGATGTTCAGGTTACCTTGCTGCCCAACCGTCCAGAGGTACCTGCCGCCGCCTGCGACTGCCTGCGAGAACTCGGCAGAGCCAGCCGCCATTGCGGACACCCCCTCGAAATCGGCTGCCATTTGTTCGAATGGCAGATCATCCGGCTTGCTATTGGACACCACTCCGTCGCCGCAGTTATGGACGAGGACCGGCGTGGCTCCGGCCAGCACATAGTACGTATGGAAGTCGGCGACCGTCAGGTTGCGGACGCTGGCCGGCTGGGTCCAGGCGCGGACCGCGGTGACCTGGACGTGGGTGCCGGCGCTCGTGCGGAGCCACTGGCCGGGCTTCAGGTCCTTGGCGTCGATCCATTTGTCGAGGGCCGGAACCCAGAAGGGGTGGCCGTCGGTGGCCGTGAGGGTGGCCGTGGCCCCGCCCTTGTCGCCGTCCGTGTCGATCGTGACGCGGACCAGGTGCTTCTCGCCCTCGCCCACGATCGTCGCCGTGATGTCCTTGCCCGCCGTCTCGCCGGTCTTCTCGTCCGTCGCGAGGACTTCGTCGCCCGGCTGCAGGTCCTTGATCGGCTTGGTGGTGCCGTCGGCCAGGAGGACCCGGGTTTCCGGGGTGAAGCTGTTCCTGATGGGGCAGGACCCCGATCCGCCTCCGGATTTCTTCGCCGCGTCGGCCGCCACTTCGTCGGCCTTCTTCGACGCGGCCATCGCCGCGTCGGCGGTCTTCCTCCAAGCGGCGTACTCCTCGGCGTACTTCGCCATCGCCACGGCGTCTTCGTCCGCCCGCCGCATGACGTCGACGGCCCAGCGGACCTCGTCTTCCCAGCGGTTGTACATCTTCCAGGCGGCCTCGAGCGCCTTGACCGTGCGCTTGGCCTTTCCTGCGAACGGCATGGCCGCGTCCAGGGCGAGCGATCCGCAGGCCCAGACGTCGCCGCCGAGGCAGGCCTTGATGTCGTCGAAGCCGCTGATCCCCTTGGCGACTGTCAGTGCGATCTCGAGGACGACGTCCGTCTTGGACTTCTTCAGCAGCTGCTTGGCCTTCTTGACCTCCCCCTCACTGGTGGAAGTGGTCGGCGGGGGCGGCGGCGGGGTGGTGTCGAGGGTGTAGCCGAGCTGGTGCGTCTCGTAGTCCTCGTAGACCTCCTCGGGCGAGTCCTTGCCCTCGGTCTGGATGGGCGCGCCGCAGCCGCCCTTGCCGTCGCACGAGGCCAGGCCCGACGGGTCCGAGAACGTGATGGGGCTGTTGTTCCCGTACGCGTACGGGTTCATCGTCTGCGACTCGGCGATGTCCATCAGAGGGTCGACCGAGATGAACCGGCCCAGTGCCGGGTCGTACTCGCGGGCGTTGAGGTGCGTCAGACCCGTCGCGTCCTTCGCACCGCCCAGGTAGCCCTTGTCGTCGGGCCACACCGACGGGGCCGTGCCGCGGTTCTCGCCGAACGGCGTGAACTTGCGGCGCGTCACCGTCTTCGTGTCCGCGTCGACCGACGTCGTCGACGAGCCGTTGCGGTCCGCGAGGAGGAACGACGTCTTGACCGTGCCCTTCTCGGCGACCTTGACCATGGTGGGGCCGGCCGGGTGACTGTAGTAGCGGGTGGTCTTCTCGACCGCGCCCGAGGCGTTGAGCCTCAGCTCGGTGCCCGGCAGGTAGAGGGTCGTCCCACCGGCCTCCCGCTCGATGAGACGGTTGCCGCCCGCGTCGTAGACGTAGGAGGACTGATCCGTGCCGGCGGTCACCTTCTCCAGATGGCCTTCCACGTCCCACTGGAGGCTCTGGGTCTTGGTCGGGAAGGTACGGGACGTCATGTTGCCCGCGTCGTCGTAGCCGTACGTCTCCTCGCTCGCGCCCTGCGGGCCCGTCGTGGAGACCTTGGCGAGACGGCTCTTCGTGGCCAGGTCTTCGGCGTACGTGTACGTGCGCTTGACGTCGTTCGCGGTGTTGCCGAGCGGGTCGTGCTTCGTCTCGCTGAGACGGTTGCCGGCGGCGTCGAACGTGTACGAGTGCCAGTACGCGTCGGGACCGCCGACCTTCGGCGCCGATCCGGGACCGGTTTCCCCGGGCTTCAGCGCACATGCGTCGGACGCCGTCCAGGCGTCGGTCATCCGCCGTAGATGGTCGTAGGCGAAGCACTGGACGTCGGTGGTCGCGGCCGTCGGGGTGTTGCCGGCCTTGTCCGTGATGCGGGTGACGTTTCCTGCGTTGTCGTAGTCGGTGAGGACGTCGTTGAGCGTGACGGTGTCGACCGTGCCGACTTCCTGGTGGTGCGTCGTGCGGATCACCCGGCGGGTCTGCTCGTCGAACAGGTTGCTGGTGATCAGCTGCCTGCCCGCGTCGTCGACCCGGGTGCGCACCACGTCACCGAGGGAGGTGTACTCGGTTCCCGCCACGAAGGTGGTGGTGCCGACCGCCATGGTGTCGATGGTGTCCAGGGTGTTGTAACCGATGGACACCCGCTCGGCGGGAAGATCACCGACCGCCGGCGACGTCATGGTCTGCGGGAGACCGGTGCGCGGGGTGTACGTGTTGCTGTACGCGTACGTGCCCGCGAGCTTGCCCTCACTGGCCGGGATCGTCACCGCGGTCTTCTTGACGCGGTACTCGGTGTCGTACTCGGTGACCGCCTGGGTGTACGCGTTGGTGCCGACGTAACGGGTCGAGGAGGCCGGGAGACCCAGCGCGCCGGGAACCGTGTCGTACGTCCGCGACGTCAGCTTCGGGCCGCTGAGCGAGCCCTCGTGGGTGGCCGTGACGCGGCCCAGCGCGTCGTAGGCCATGGCGATCGTCCGGGCCGGGCTCCGGCCGTCCGTCACGGAGACGACCCGGTCACCCTGGTCGTACACCATCGTGGACGTGCCCTTGTCGGGGTCCGTCGTCGTCTTCACACGACCGCGGACGTCGTAGGTCGTCGACCACTCGTTGCCGATCTGGTCGGTGACCTTCTCCAGCCGTCCCTTGCGGTCGTAGCTGTAGATGATCCTGTCGTAGGCGCCGGTGGGTGAGTCCCCCTTGAACTGGCGCAGCTCGGTCTTGCGGCCCGCGGCGTCCATCAGCGCCATCGTCGGCGTGTCGCCGGACGGCGGATCGACGGCCGTCCAGTCACCGCCGTAGGTGGTCGTGGTCCGCCAGGTCTCGTTGCCCTTGTGGCGCGCGATGGTCTCGACAGGACGCCCGACGCCGTCGTACTTGGTCACCGTCGAGGACGGAACCACGTTGTCGTCCGGATCGAACATCGTGGCGACCGGGCCGCTGGTGCTGTTGTAGTAGCCCGCGTTCTCCTTCCAGACGCGGCCGAGGCTGTCGTAGAAGGTGTCGGTGATGACCCGGCCGCCGTTCATCGCGGGGTTCTGGGTCTGCCGCAGGCGGAGCGCACCGTCGTAGAAGTCGTAGGAGACGCGGTAGGAACCGTCCTCCAGGAGCCTCTTGTTGGTGATGACGACCGGTGCGTTCTGGCCGACGGTGTACGTGAACTCCGCGTCCGGCGTCATGGTGAGCGGGTCGCGGTCGGGCGACCAGACCTTGGTGGTCCGGCCCAGCGCGTCGTACTGCATCACGGTGTCGCGGCCGTTGGCATCGGTCTGCACGAGAGGCAGACCGCGCCCGGGGTCGAGCTCGGTGGTGGCCGTGTGACCGAGTGCGTTGGTCGTGACGATCTTGGTCACGACGGCCCCGGTGGCCGGCGTGTAGGCCGTCTCGGTGACCTTGCCGTAGACATCGGTCGCGGAGGTGATGCGGCCGTTGGCGTCGAAGGTGGAGGTGCCCTGGGTGGTGTACTGCGGGGTTCCGTTGGTGAAGCCGGAGAGCGACTCCGTCTTCACGACGTTGCCCACGGCGTCGTACTGGACCTTGGCGTCGGAGATGACGTTGTCGGGTCCCACGACGATGTCGGGGTCACAGGTCGCGGCGACGGTCAGGACCCTGGTCTGCTGGGACTTGAACCACTTCGCCGTATCGTCGAGGTACTCGTACCGGGTGCACGTGTCGTCGTCGGCGACGGACGTGTCCCCCTTGGACCAGGTCGAGGTGATCCGGCCTTCGGCATCGTATGCGTGCTCGACGGCGGTCTTCCGGTCCGGTCGGCCTCCCGACAGGATCGTGCGGGAGGACGTCGACTTCTGTCCCTGGATCCAGGACTCGAGGGCCGAGGCCCCGGTGGCCGAGCGGTCGCGGGAGGCGATCGGGCCCTTCAGGTAAGGGGTGTTGATGGTCGCAGAGCTCAGGGGGCCGGAGACCCCGTTGAAATACTGCGTCTCCCTGACCTGCCCCGCGAGCATCCGGTGGTCGGCGACCGAACTGGCGTCAGAGGCCACGATGGATTCCGAGCGGCGGGTGCCGTCCGCCTTGAGGTCACCGTCGAGGCCCCGGTAGAAGAGGGTCTCCGTGCGGGTGAGCACGTCGGGGGAGACGCCGTGGACGGCCTTGACCTTGGAGTAGCCGCGGTAGACGGACCAGGTGCGGGCAGGCTTGTTGGTCAGCTCGCTGGCGTCGTCGTAGGCCCAGGCGGGGCTGCCGATGTAGGTGTAGTTGACCTCGCTGGTCGGCGAGGTGCCGTTCTTGTCCTCCTCGCGGACCTGGTCGACACGGTGCTTGTGGAACCAGTCTGTGGAGTACTTCTTCTTCAGACCCGTCGGGTCGGTGGGGTCGTTCGTCTCGACGACGACCGGGAAGCAGCGCAGGCCGTTGGTGTCGGGCGAGGCGGGGAGATTGACGGCGCCCGGAACGCTGGAACACTCGGTGGGCGCGTACTTGACCACCGTGCGGGCGCCGGTCTCCGTGTTGATCTGCTTCACGCGCCAGCGGAGATACGGCGGATTGCCGTCGTCGTTGTTGTCGACGCGGTTGGGCAGCTGGGTACCGACGAACGTCACGGCGGGCAGGTCGATCGCCGTGCCGTTCTGGCCGGAGCGCTGGATGCTCTTGAGCCAGAGCGGGTACTCGCCGCTGACGGCGCCGTCACCGGTGGACTGGAAGTCCTGGTCCAGGGTCCAGACGTCGACGGGGACGTGGACACCTCCCTTGAGGACCTTGGTGGTGATGCTTCGCAGGAGCTTGCGGGTGAAGAAGGTGGGCGAGTACCGGTCCTTGCAGACTTCGCCGGCGTCGCAGATCTGGTCGGTGGGCACGTCGGGCCACTTCGCGGCGATGTCGCTGGAGGCCGTGGAGGTGAGCTTGCCCTCGGCGCAGTCGAACGTCTCGGTGACCCGGCAGCGTTCACGCGTGCTGTATCCGACCTCGGCGGGCGAGATCACGAACAGGTTGTCCGAGCGCAGGCCGTACGAGGCGCGCCTCAGGTAGCTGCCGCGGTCGTAGAGCCGGGCGGTGGAGGTGCCGGTGGCGGTGACGTTGGAGCCGTAGTAGTTCCGCTCCTTCTCGTACCAGTAGGTGAGGGCGTTGCCGCGCGGGTCGACGACGTAGTCGAGGTTCCACCGGTAGGTCTGATCACAGACCGAGGCTGCGTAGGTGGCGGCATGGCAAGGCTCGCCGGCGTGGTTGCCGTAGACCGGAACGTTCAGTGCCGAGTTGGTCTCCCTCTTGCCGTCCGCCCAGCCGGGCAGGCGGTTGAGACCGAAGTGGAACTTGACGCCCTCGGTGTTGGTGACGACCCAGTACTCCCCCTCCTTGTCACCGTTGACCGTGCCCGTCTTCAGCTCGACGCTGGAGCCGTCATGGTTCGCCGGATACCACTTCTTGACCTTGGGGTCGGGGTTGTCGTCCAGGACGAGCGCGGTGGAGGAGCCGTTGAGGGAGAGCGTGACCATCGGGGGGCCCTGGCAGAGGTCACCCGTCGGGTGGGTCGTGGGGTTGTTGAACCCGCTGCCCGCCTTGCGGTCCTCGGCGCACGACACGTACGTGCGCTCGATGAAGCTCGACCCGGTGTCCCAGCCGTCGCCGATCCAGGAGGGCTGCTGCGAGGTCGCGAGCGTGCGGCCGTCGACACTGCCCGAGTTGTACCCGATCGCCGTGGACGGGCCGGGTCCGCCGAGCGACGGGGGAACCTCGATCGGATAGGTCCAGGAGAAGTCACCGGTGGAGCCGCCGGCCGACCAGGAGCCCGTGGGGCTCAGGGAGGTCGCCGTGTAGGTGCCCTTGGAGCCGGAGGCCGAGGCCGTCGCGGCGAGGACGACAGCCCCGCTGCTCGCAGCGGGCGCCGCGAAGGTGCCGGTCAGCGTGCCGGTCTCGGCGTCGTTGGTGCTCGGCAGGGGGATGGAGCCCTGGCACTCGGGCTTCTGCGGCGTCGTCAGCGAACACGCGGGGCGCTGGCTGAACTGCAGCCGGGATCCCCAGTCGGCGCTGTAGGCGTCGGCGAAGGAGCGGTAGTCCAGCTCGACGGAGAGCGGGTTGGCCTCCTTGCCCAGGTCGGTGCGCTGGACGGTCAGCAGGATGCCCCGGACACCGGCCCTGCGCGTGGTCGCCTGGCTGTGCAGGGAGATCTTGGCCGTCACGGCGGGGCTGTCGGCCTTGGGAGCGACGGCTCCCTTGACGGCGCCCTTGTCGCCGAAGGCGACCCGGACGGGGAGCGAACCGGCGCGCGCCGAGGGACCGGCCGGGGCGGCCTTGCCCCGGTTGCCGGGTATCCCCAGGGCGACGGATGCGGAGGAGCGGGCGGCCGTGGCCTTCGGCACGGTCGCTACAGCCGTGGCGGGGTCCGGCCAGCGAACCTTGGGAACCCGCTTCACCGCGGGTCGGCTGTTCGTGTCCGGCGACGGAACCGGCGTTCTGGGCGGCGTGGGAGCCGCCGGGACGTCCGTGACCTTCTGGAGCTCCGGCAGCCTCCGTGAATCCGAGGCCTGGGCGGCGACGGGGGAGAGAGACGCCCCTGATGCCACGATGGCCAGCGCAAGCGCCGAAAGTCCGGAACGCCATGTTCGAGATCTATGTCTGGAAAGTTTTTGAGCATGCCGAAGCGGCACGTTGACCCCCACCCCTTAAATCGTTGATCACGTGAGCTGGCGCATATTAGTCAAGGCGTCCAAGCGCAATGAGTGAGGTTGCGCGGCAATTCACGCCGAAGCCGGGTTTCCGGTGCCGAGCCGAGGATTTTTTCCGGTGGAGGAGGTCCGAGTATGTCAAGTCGACATGGTGACTTGACTGCACGTCACTGAGGCCTGCTAGAAAGCAGCCTGAATGATTACGTTCGAATTTCGGTGATGCCGCCCGAGGGGGATTTGTCTCCACAAGTCGGAGGCGGAGGGGCGGTCTCACGTCCTGGAATTCGCGATCGAGAATGGTATGGATCTCACTCCATGAGACAGATCAGGTCCAGAAGGACTGACCCCGGGGGGGTCGTGCGCAGAGGGATTTCGGCAGTCGCCGCCGCGGCGATGCTCCCCGGCCTCCTTGCCATGGCGCACCCGAGCCTCGCCGCTGACGAGGCGACGGCCGCCGAGGTGGCCGCCGACCCCCAGCCGGGACCGGACGCCGAGACGAAGAAGGCCCTCAAGGAGGCCAAGCGCAGCGGAAAGCCCGTCGAGCTCACGTCCTGGCGCACGGAGACCGACGAGGTCTTCGTCAACCCGGACGGCACGGCCAGGGTCGACCGTGCGATCCTGCCGGTACGTGTCTACCAGGGCAGCGAACTCGTCGATATCAACCCTGACCTGGCGACTCGCTCAGACGGCCGGATCGCCCCCAAGGCCTCGGCGATGTCCGTCTCATTCTCCGGGGGCGGCGACGACGTCTTCGCCACCATGGTCCGCGACGGCCGCAACGTGGACCTCACCTGGCCGCACGGGAAGCTCCCGAAGCCCAAGGTGGAGGGCAACACCGCCACCTACGCCAACGTCCTTCCGGGCGTGGACCTGACGGCGACGGCGGACGAGGTCACCTTCTCGCACACGCTCGTCGTCAAGACGCCCGCAGCGGCCAAGAACCCGGCCGTCCGGTCCGTTGATTTCGGCCTGAGGGCCAAGGGCCTCAAGATGACCCGGGCCGCTTCCGGTGACATCCATGCCGAGACGCCGTCGGGTGCCGCAGTCTTCGTCGCTCCGCAGCCGAGCATGTGGGATTCTTCCGGTTCGGAGCACAGCGCTGCCATCGACCCGAAGACGCCGAAGAACGCCATGCCGTCGGCCGCGCGCTCGCTCCAGGACACGCTGGAAGGCGCCGTAGAGGGAAGCAAGCAGGCCAAGCTGGGTGTGAAGCTGGGCGACGGAAAGCTGACCCTCGTCCCGGACGCGGGCCTGCTGGACGACCCGAAGACCACGTACCCCGTCGTCATCGACCCCGTGTGGGGCCCGGACGCCTGGAAGAACGCCTGGTCGATCGCCTACAAGCACTCCGCGTACCCGGGTACCGGCGACACCGTCTATTACAACAGCGGCACTCTGACGGACGAGGCCCGTGTCGGCGTCGCGACCGACGAGCAGAACGGCGGGACCGTCCGGGCCAACACCTACTTCCGGATCCCCATCAACAACCTGTCCGGCAAGCAGATCATGGAATCGACGCTGCGCATCAAGCAGACGCACGCCGGGTCCTGGTCCTGCAACTCCGGTAACGTCCTGGTGAAGACCGTCGGAAAGACTCTGCCGAAGGACATCACTTGGAACAACCAGCCGGCATGGGGCGCCCTGGCGGACTCCTCCGGCGCGTCCTTCGGAGGCCGCAACTGCCCTGACAGCACGGCCAACCTCGTCGAGTTCGACGTCAAGGGCGCGATCTCCGACGCCGTCGCCGACGGCTGGGGCAACTGGGTCTTCGTGCTGACCGCCAAGTCGTCCGAAGTCGACGTCTCGTGGCGCAAGTTCGATCCGGACACCGCGCGGCTCTCCACGAAGTACAACACCCTTCCGACCAGGCCTCGGCTCAGCATCGACCCGTCGCTTCCCTGCGCGGGTGGTGTCATCGGGACGACCGACGAGATCGTCCTGAAGGCGTTCGGGTTCGAGGACGACGAGAACGACGACCTCAGGGTCGAGTTCAAGTACGGTCAGGTCGGCAAGACCGGCGCCACACCGGTCACGAGGGACGCGAGCAGCGGCGGGGTCGCGCAGCTCCGGATCCCCGCAGGGACGACCCTGCCGTCCACTCAGTACTGGTACGAGGCGACCGTCGACGACGGCGTCGGCGACAGCCCGAAGGCGGGGCGTTGCTACTTCACCTATGACCGCGTCGGTCCGGCCAAGCCGCCGAAGGTGAGCTCCTTCGAGTTTCCCGAGGACGTCGAGCAGAGCTGTGCGGGTGGCAAGCCCACGGGGACGTGTGTGATGCCCGCCCGCACCACAGGCACCTTCAAGTTCGAGTCCAACCTCACCGGCACGGCCAACGACGTGGTCGAGTACGTGTACTGGACCGACTTCGACACCAAGGAGAGATCGCTCCGGCCCTCGGCGACCGGCGGCTCGGTCACCGTCAGCCTCAGGCCGCTGAACGCCGGCCCGCAGTATCTCTACGTGCGCAGCGAGGATGCGGCCAACAACCGTTCTTCCATCAGGGCGTACCAGTTCCTCCCGACCCGTTCCGCCACCCGTGACAGGCCCGGCGACATGAACGGCGACAACACCATCGACCTGGTGACCGTCGACCCCGGCACCGGGGCCCTCTGGACCTATCCGGGCCGTGGGGACGGCACCTTCGGCACGGGCGAGCTGGCGAGCAGGGGATCCTTCGCCGCCGGTCCTGTGACGAACGGTGGCAACTGGGACGCGTCGGATTACTACGAGGACGTCCTCGCCCTGCAGCCGGCGCCCGCCGGTGAAGGCGGTTTCGAGCTGTGGGCCTACAAGGGTGACGGCAATGGATCGATCAAGACCACGGTCGACAGGCGACGACTGCTGAAGGTCGCCGAAAGCGAGGACAATCACTGGCGTAACGCCACGCAGATCGTCTCCGTCGGCAGCTTCAACGACGACGGCAGTTACCTCAGCAAGGTTCGCGACGGCAAGTCGACCATGGACGACCACCCGGATCTGCTCGTGAAGGAGGGCTCCAGGCTCTACCTCTACCTGGGCACCCGCGGCAGCGAATACCTCGACCTCGTCGACCTCAGCCGACCGGCGATCGAGCTGGGCAACGCCGACTGGCAGGACATGACGATCATGTCCCCGGGCGACGTGAACGGCGACGGTCTGCCGGAGGTCTGGGCCCGCGACACCGTCAAGGGCACGATCCACCAGTACACGAGCCGCCTGCTGCCGGAATCGGAGCGGGACAGCACGATGCTGGCCGACCTGAGCGTGTACAGCAACGCGGCGGTCCGCCAGACCTCCATCGCCACTGGCTTCAAGGGCGTGACGTACCCGCACCTGACCTCGTCCGGCGACTTCGAGGGCAACGGCCACGCCGACCTCTGGTCGCGTGACGGGGCCGGTCGGACGGTCGAGTTCCCCGGTCGCACCTACACCGATGGCTCGGCCTTCGGTCTGGAGCGCGCCCTCGCCACCACCGGCTACGACTGGACCGACTGCAAGGGCTTCCCCGCCGCGTCCGGCAGCGGAACCGTCTCGCTCTGTGGACCGATCCGCGGCAAGTACGAGTCGCTCGGCCCCGAGTTCGGAAAGCCCGTGGCAGGCATGGTCACTGTCAGCGACGGCGGCCGGTACGTCAACTTTGCCGCCCCCGGCACGACGGTGACGGACCGTGCGATCTCCTGGAGCGAGAACACCGGTGCCTGGTCCATCACCCGGGGGGCATTCAGCAAATGGAACGCGAACGGCCGTGAACTCGGGTACCTCGGCTACCCGACCTCGGACGAGCGTCCGACCGGTGTCGACGGCGGCTACTCCATCACCTTCAGGAAGGGGAATGTCTCCAGCGCCATCTACTGGCGGAGTGGCCTCGGGTACCAGGCGATCACCGGTGCCATATACGACAAGTACGTGAGGCTCGGCGGGGCTGCCGTCTACGGCTACCCGACCGGCGACGAAGCGGTAGTGGGGTCGTTGGGCCCGCTCGCCCAGCACTTCCGCTCGGGCAACTCCACCACGGACAACCACTCCTTCTACCGCTACCTCGGCGCTCGTGGCGCCGTGGTCTGGCCCGTCTCCAACGCCATCCGTACCCACTGGCTGAGCACGGGCGGCTACAGCGGGCCTCTCGGCCCTCCGACCTCGATCGAGTACGAGGTCTACGGCGGCAAGCGCACGAACTTCGAGAAGGGGTACATCCGCTGGAACCGGCAGACCGGTCACATCGCGGATCACGCCTTCACCGACCGGACCGCGCACCTGCGCACCGACCTGGCCGGTGACTACAACGGCGACGGCAGGACGGACATGTTCACCGTCTACGACTACGAGAAGGGAGGCATGGGCCTCTACGTCTCCAAGGCCAACGCCGACAACGCGCACACCCCGCCCAAGGCGTACTACGTCACGGACGACCCGGGCGACTGGTACTACGACAGCAGCAAGTGGGCAGCCGGTGACTTCGACGGGGACGGCCGTGACGATCTCGTGGGCTTCTACGGTTACGCGGACGGACGGGTCAAGGCGTTCACCTTCCTGAGCCAGGCCAAGGGCGGCCCCGTTCAGCGCACGAGCATCGACCTGCCGACCGGTCAGTGGACCTGGTCCAGGAGCACGATGCTCGCCGGCGACCTCAACGGCGACAGCCGCGACGACCTCACCTTCCTGTACGACTACGGCGACGGCGTCCTGGGCGTCTTCAGGGCGCTGTCCCGCGCCGACGGTACCTTCGAGAACCCGGTGCTGTCGTTCAAGACCGGCGTCAACTCCTGGTACACGTCCTCCGTCAGTTACACGATGGGTGACACGAACGGCGACGGCCGCGACGACATCGTCGCCTTCTACGGTTACGGCACGGGCGAGTCCCGGCTCTTCACCTTCACGGCGAAGGCCGATGGTCACCTGAACTCGTACGTCGGCTCCTGGTCCGCTCCGGCCGGCGCCTGGGAGCGCAGCCGGGGCAAGCTGACCACGGGCGACTTCAACCAGGACGGCCGTGACGATCTCGCGATCACGTACGGGCACGACGACGGGCGCACCGAGTTCCGGCTCTCCTATGCCCGCCCGGACGGCGGCTTCGACGCCTTCACGACTCCGTACACCACCGACCCGGGAGACTGGTACGTCAACAGCACCGGGAACCTGGTCACGGGCGACACGAACGCCGACGGTCGACCTGACATCTCCGTCTCCTACAACTACGGCAACGGCGAGACGCGTGTGTTCACCTTCCGTGGCAACGCTGAGGGGACGATCAACCCCGGGATCCGCGGCTGGTACGCAGCGCCCGGCACCTGGTGACGTGACGCATCAGGAGCTCGCGCAGTGACGAGGGCCGCACCTCTGCAAGGGGTGCGGCCCTTCCTGTTGCGCGCGACTCCTTCACTGGCTCCACCCCGTCCAGCACACCTCCCGCACCCGGCTTTCCCGCCGAATCAGGCCGGACGACCGGAAGACGATCCGCCGCTTCATGAGCCGCACCATCCCCACCCCCCAGAAATGGATCTCCACCGGTCGACCCGGCAGCCTCACCATGGCCTTCACCTGGGCGCTGGTGCGGAGGCCCGCGGGCCCCGGCTGACGGGCGAGGGGGAGAGGGGACAAGGGGTGTCGGTGCCGCGTCGGGTGCCGGCGTCCCTGGTCCTCCGTTTCGTCCCGGGTGCGGATCCTCCGGCCCGCTCCGTCCTGGCGGACGGTTCGGCCCGTTCCGTGCTACGAGCAGGTGGGCGGGTGCGGGGAGCGGAGGACGAGCAGGGTGATCTCGCTGGGGGCGAAGACGCGGAACGGCGGGCCCCAGAAGCCGGTGCCGCGGCTGGTGTAGAGGAGGGTGCGCGCGCCGTGCCGGCTGAGGCCGGCGACGGTGGGCTGGTCGAGGCGGACCAGGTGGTGGAAGGGCCAGATCTGGCCGCCGTGGGTGTGGCCGGAGAGCTGGAGGTCGATGCCGGCGGCCGCTGCCTGATCGACGAACTTGGGCTGGTGGGCCAGGAGCAGCACGGGCAGGTCGGGGTCGGTGCCGTCCAGGGCGCCGGCGAGGTGGGTGCGGTGGCCTGCCAGACCGGAGGACTCGGCGGTGACGTCGTCCACGCCGGCGACCACGAGGGTGTCGCCTCCGTTTTCGAGCAGCAGGTGGCGGTTGCGCAGCGGCTGCCAGCCCAGTTCGTCCATCAGGTCGACCCAGCCTTGGGCCTCGCTGTAGTACTCGTGGTTGCCGGTGACGTAGACCCGGGCCCGGGTCGCCCGCACGGTGCCGAGCGGTGCGGCCTGGGCGCGGCGGCGTTCGGCCGTGCCGTCCGCGATGTCACCGGTGTGGCAGACCAGATCGGCCTCCAGGGTGTTGACCGTCTCGCACACCCGTGCTGACCAGCGGGCCCGGTCCAGCGGGCCGTAGTGGGTGTCGGTGATGAGGGCGACGCGGAAGCCGTCAAGCCCGGGACCCAGCCGCGGGAGCGGTACGTCGAGTCGGCGCACGCGGGGCACGCGGCGGGCCTCGGCGTACCCCCAGCCGAGCAGCACGGTGGTGACGCCGAGGACGGCCCAGGTGACGATCCGGGCCCGGTCCTGGCCCTCGCCGACGCCGGCCACGGTCAGGACGAGCCGCAGGAGGGCACCGAGCAGGACGGACCAGGTGAACAGGACCCAGCTCGCGCCCAGCAGGGTGTCGCCGATGATCGCCGCCCCATCCTGCTGGCGCCGTCCGTGGCCGCGCGCCATCGCGAACGGCATCCCGACGAGACCGAGGACGAACAGAGCGGTGCCGAGCAGGTTGACGGGCAGTGGCCAGTGCTGGCCGCCGTACAGGAGCACCCAGCAGGGCACGGCCCACAGCAGGACGGGGGCGATCAGGGGGACGTAACGCATCAGGCGGTGCAGGCGGCTCTGCCGCGGCACTCGCGCCTCGTCTTCGGCGGGACGGGCGTCGCTGGTGTCGGTCACGCTTCCCTCCCCGACCTGGCTGCTGTCTCGCGCACTGTATCCGGTCGCCTCGCGACGGGTCGGACGGGAGTTCGCGAGAACGCGCTCAGGGAGCGAAGAGGAGCGGTGGATCGGTACCCGCCGATGGGCCGTTGGGTCTCTGTTGGCTTCAAGGATCAAGAACGGCTTCTGGCTCGACATCCACATGACCCCCGCCGAGGGCCTGCGGGCCCACTTCGACCTCGCGGGAGACCGCTGACGGCGGGCGGCGGCGGTACGCGCGGCCGGGCCGGTCCTCAGCGGGCCGGGGCGGTCGCGCGTTCCCGTCGTGGCGGGCGGCGGGTCAGCGCACCAGTTCCGGGGCCAGCAGGTCCATCAGGAGGCCGTCGTGCCAGGTGCCGTCCGCGCCGCGCTCGTACTGGCGCATCACCCCGACCGGGCGGAACCCGGCCTTCTCGTAGCAGCGGATCGCCGCCGCGTTGTCGGCGGCCGGGTCGATGACCAGCCGGTGGTACCCCCGGTCGTCGACGAGGTGCCGGGCGAGGGTGCGGACGGCGTCGGTGCCCAGGCCCCGGCCGTGCACCGACGGGTCGAGGAAGAGGTCGATCCCGGCGTGCCGGTAGTCGGGCTCCTCCTCGGAGTACCACTGGATCATGCCGACGACCCGGCCCTCGTGCCGGACGGTCAGGCAGTGGGTGGCGGGATCCTCCAGGTCGGCGGCGACCTCCCCGGCCAGGTCGTCCCCGCCGCGCCACCGGGCCCGCACCTCGGGCGTGGCGCGGACGGCGGCCAGGGCGGGCACGTCCTCGGGGACGGAGGGGCGCAGGACGACGGCGGCGCCGTGCAGGTCGCTCATGCCCCCAGCTTGCCCGAACCCGTCGCGGTGGGCCGGAGGAAAAGGATCAATCAGGGCGTTTGGGGCGGGCGGAGGGGGACAGACGCGTCCTGTGGCCTCACCCGCGCGGGTCGCGCGGGCCGGCGTGCCGACGCCCGTCCGGCCGACCGTCCGTCCCAACGAAAGGCGACCATGATCTCCTCCGCCTCCCTTCCGCCCGCGGCCGAGCACGTCCTCGCGTCGGCCGGATCGAACGCCCTGGGCTTCGGCCTCGTCATCGGCGCGGTCGTCGTCGTCCTGCTGCTCGCCGCCTTCTGGTGGGGCAGCCGCCGGGTCGCGCACCGCCGCCGGCCCGTCGGCGACCCCACGCGGACGCAGCCCGGGGCGCCCCGGGACGACTCCTGGTCCACCCCCGACGAGCGGAAGGACGGCGGCGACGGCCGCGGCTGAGGCGCCCCCCGCGGCCGGGGCGGCCGTCACCCGGCGACGGGCGGCGGCCCCTCGGCCTGCCGCGGGACCGGCGCCGTGACGATCCGGGGCAGGGCCGCCGGGTGCTCCCGGGCGAGCCAGCGGACGAGTTCCTCGCGCACGGCGCAGCGCACGGTCCACAGCTCGTCCGGGTCCTTGGCCGTGACCAGCGCCCGGACGGTGATCCCGGTGGGGGAGGTGTCCGTCACCGAGAGGTCCCAGCCGCGTCCGTCCCAGCCGGGGCACTCGTCGAGGAAGGCGCGCAGGTGCGCCCGGAGCCGCGGCACCGGTGTGGCGTGGTCGCAGTGGAGGAACACCGTGCCCGTCATCTCGGCGCCGCCCCGGGACCAGTTCTCGAAGGGGCGCGAGGTGAAGTACGAGACCGGCAGCGTGACCCGCCGCTCGTCCCAGGTGCGCACGGTGAGGAAGGTCAGGGTGATCTCCTCCACGAGGCCCCACTCCCCGTCGACGACGACGGTGTCGCCGATCCGCACCATGTCGCCGAAGGCGATCTGGAAGCCGGCGAAGAGGTTGCCGAGCGTCGACTGCGCCGCCACGCCGGCCACGATGCCGATGATGCCGGCGGAGGCGAGCAGCGACGTGCCGAGCGCCCGGAAGGACGGGAAGGTCACCAGCGCCACCGCGCCGGCGACCACCCCGACGGCCACCGACACGACCCGGGTGATCAGGGTGACCTGGGTCCGCACCCGGCGGACCCGGGCCCGGTCGAGGGTGCGCCCGGCGTAGCGCGCGTACGAGGACTCCACCAGGGCGGAGGCGACCCGTATCGTCAGCCACGCGCCGCTGCCGATCAGGCACAGCACCCGGATCCGGTCGACGGGCCCTGCGTGGTCCTGGGCCGGCGTCCAGCCGGTGGCGCGCACCGCCCACCCGAGCAGGAGGGTGAACAGGACCACGAACAAGGGGGTGCGACAGCGGCGCAGCAGCTCCCACAGGGGCGTACCGGGGCGCCGGGCGTGCGCCTGGCGCGTCGTCAGGTCCGCCGCGCGCACGACGGCGTAGGCGATCAGCGCCGAGCCGCTCAGGGCGATCATCAGTCGCAGCAGGTTCTCCATGGGCTTCGCTTCACCGCCGGCGCCCGGCCCAAACAACCCCGGGACGGCCGGGGCCCGTGGGACGCCACGGGACTTTCGGTGGAGCGCGACCGTCCGAGGGCCGCCGGCGCCGGCGTCACCGGCCCCGGTGACATCGGCCCCGGCGTCGTCGGCTCCGGTGCCATCGGTCTTGGAGACATCGGTCTTGGAGTCATCGGCTCCGGCGTGGTCGGCCCGGCGCCTCCGGCCTCGTGCCGCGCCTCCGGCCTCGTGCCGCGGCGGTCGTCCCGGCGTCGCCGCCCCCGTGCTGCGGCGGTCGGCCCGGCGCCTCCGGCCGGCCGGTCACCGCTCCCGGTCGGCCGGTGCGGGGAGGCTGCGGGGTCCCGCGCAGCGGGCTCCCGCCTCCTCCACCCGGCGGCGCAGCTCGCGGTCGGCCGTGATCACCAGGCACGGCCGGCCGGCAGCCTCCCGGGCGAGCCCGGCGATCAGGTCGTCGCCGCTGCCGGGCGCCTCCTCGACGCGCACCCCCGGCACGGAGGCCACGCCCCGGGCCCGTCCCTCGACGACCAGCACGATCTCGTACGGCCCCGGGTACGGGCCGTCGGCCGGGCCGCCGGCCGCGGCGAGCCGGTCGCGCAGCCGCTCGGCGGCCCCGCGCCGGTCGCGCCACCAGCCGTCCGGCACCGACCCCACGACGTTGGCCCCGTCCACGAGGAGCAGTGGACGGGAGGCCGGGTCTTCAGCGTTCATGCCCCCAGGATCCCAGCCCGGCGGCGGACCGGTCGGCGTGGCCGGTTCCGGTCTTACCGACGGTTACGGTTCGGGCCCGGCCGGGCTCCCCGTCCGCGGGCCGGGTGGGCGGGGGCGGGTCGCCGGAGGGCGCGCACCCTCCGTGACGGAGGGCGGCGGAAACGGCCGGAGCGCACCCCGCCGGGAGATTCCGGTCCTGGGCGGGCCGGAGGGATTTCCGCAGGGGGAGGGGGCCGATGGGCGCCTCCGCCCTCTTTCGTACGGTTCCGCTCCCGGCCGCTCTCTCGCCATGTCGGCGACTTTCAGCCAATCGATCTCGGCCGGTCATGCCGTCGCCGATACCAGACTTCCCAGGTCTACGGGCAAGTTTGCCAACTGCGCACCCCACACGAACGGTTGACGACTACAGTGTGTGGTCGGTGATCATCGGTAGGCTCATCGCACCTGCCGTCCCCACCCGTACCCTCCCCGCACACCCCCAGCCCCCCGTACCCCAAAGTTCCCCTCAGTACGCCGTTTTCCGGGCACGTACCAAGGACACCCATGTCACAACTTCGCGCACCCGCCCCGCGGTCCGACCGCCGCGAGGGCGGGCGGCACGGCCGTTCGGGCGCCCGCACCACGACCACCGGCACCTCCCCGGCCAGGCCCGCGACGGCCGCCCCCGCCGAAGTCCGCATACGGCCCCAGCTGTTGCGCACCTCGGTCCTCCCCGCCGTCGCGGTCGCCCTCGGCGGCGCGGCCGCCGTCCTCTTCACCCTCCGCTCCACCGGCACCACCCCGACGCCCGGCCTCTGGGCCGCGCTCACCGGCGCCGCCGCGCTCACCGTCGCCTCCGTGACCGCCGCCGCCCTCGGCGCCGACCGCGCCGCCCGGGCCGTGCTCGACCGCGTCGCCGCGCTGCGCCGCGAGACCGCCCGGGGCCAGGCCGAACTGCCCGCCCTCGTCGAACAGCTGCGCCGCGGCGAGGACCCGGCCCCCCGGCCGGCCCTCCCCGACGCCGGCGGCGACGAGTTCGACCGGCTCGGCGCCGAACTGGCCCGCTCCCACGAGGCCGCCGTCGCCGCCGTCGTCCAGGCCTCCCGGCTCTCCAGCAGCGTCGGCAACGAGCAGAAGGTCGAGGTCTTCGTGAACCTCGCCCGCCGGCTCCAGTCCCTCGTCCACCGCGAGATCCAGCTCCTCGACGAGCTGGAGAACGAGGTCGAGGACCCCGACCTGCTCAAGGGCCTCTTCCAGGTCGACCACCTGGCCACCCGCATCCGCCGCCACGCCGAGAACCTCGCCGTCCTCGGCGGCGCCATCTCCCGCCGCCAGTGGTCGAACCCGGTCACCATGACCGAGGTGCTGCGCTCCTCCATCGCCGAGGTCGAGCAGTACCCCCGGGTCAAGCTGGTCCCGCCGATCGACGGCACCCTGCGCGGCCACGCCGTCGCCGACGTCATCCACCTCCTCGCCGAACTCGTCGAGAACGCCACGGTGTTCTCCGCGCCGAACACCACGGTGCTGCTGCGCGCGCAGTACGTCACCGCCGGCCTGGCCATCGAGGTCGAGGACCGCGGACTCGGCATGCCCGTCGCCGAGCAGAACAAGATGAACGCCCTGCTCGCCGACCCCGACCAGGTCAACGTCGCCCATCTGCTCCAGGACGGCCGCATCGGCCTCTTCGTCGTCTCCGCGCTGGCCCGGCGCCACGGCATCGCCGTCCGCCTCCAGTCGAACATCTACGGCGGGATCCAGGCCGTCCTCGTCCTCCCGCAGGGCCTCCTCGGCGCCGACCCGGAGGGCCTCGCCCCGCAGGAGCGGCAGCCCGCCGAGGCCACCGGCGGCATCCCGCTCCTGCCCCAGCAGCCGCACCCCCAGCAGCCGCATCCCCCGCAGCCGCACGACCGGCCGGCGCACCCCGGGGCCGGCGCCCCCGCCGCGCCGCTCCCGCGCCCCGAGAGCCCCGCCCCCGCCCCCGTACCCGCGCAGGCCCCGGCCCTGGCCGCGTACCCCCACCGGGCTCCCGCGCCGGTCGCGCCCCCCGCGCCCGCCGCCCCGGAGCCCCCCGCCCCGAACCCCTTCGTCCCCGTCCGGGACGGAGCGGCGCACGGCTACCCGGAGCACGGCGCCGCCCCCGAGGGCTTCGGCCCCGGCGCCGCGCCGCGCCCGGCCGTGCCCCGCGCGGAGCCCCCCGGCCGGCCCGACCTCCCCAAGCGGCGCGCCCAGGAGCACCTCGTCCCGCAGCTGCGCGACGAGCCGCAGGCCCGCCAGGCCGAGGAGCACGCCCTGCACGACCCCGGCCTGATGGCCGCCTTCCAGCGTGGGATCGGCCTCGCCGAATCCCAGCCCACCCCCCAGGAGTCGCTGCGTCACGGCGACGCGCACAAGGAGTAGACACACAATGGCGAGCAATGTGCCGACCGGCCATTCCTCGGATCTCGACTGGCTGCTGAGCGGTCTGGTCCAGCGGGTCCCCTACACCCGCAGCGCGGTCCTGCTCTCCTCCGACGGTCTGGTGAAATCCGTCCACGGGCTCGACCCGGACGCGGCCGACCACATGGCGGCCCTCGCCTCCGGGCTCTACTCGCTCGGCCGCAGCGCCGGCGTCCGGTTCGGCGACGGCGGAGAGGTCCGCCAGGTCGTCGTGGAGCTCGACTCCACCCTGCTCTTCGTCTCCACCGCGGGCTCCGGCACCTGCCTGGCCGTCCTCGCCGGTCGCGAGGCCGACGCCGCCGTCCTCGGCTACGAGATGGCGATGCTGGTCAAGAGCGTCCGCCCGTACCTGGTGACGCCCGCCCGGCAGGCGGCAGCGGCGGCGGGCGGCGCCGGTCAGTGAACGCGTCTCCCCCGCAGGAAGGGCCCTGGCTCGACGACGCGGCCGGCCGGCTGATCCGTCCCTACACCGTGAGCGGCGGACGGACCCGGCCCACCGCCTCGCTCGACCTGCTCTCCCTGGTGATGGCGACCGGCTCCGCCCCGCAGCCCCACATGGGCCCCGAGCACAGCCTGGCCCTCCGGCTGTGCGACGGGCCCACCTCGGTCGCCGAGATAGCGGCGCACTTAAGGCTCCCCGCCGTCGTCACCAAGGTCCTCCTCTCCGACCTCGTGGACTGCGGGGCCCTCACCGCGCGCGCCCCGCGCTTCCACGCCAATCCATCCGACCGTTCCTTGCTGGAGGCAGTGCTCGATGGCCTACGACAGCGGCTCTGAACGCCATGACGGTTTTCCCGCCGACCCCTTCCCCGCCGCGCTGAAGATCCTGGTGGCGGGCGGTTTCGGCGTGGGCAAGACGACCTTCGTCGGCGCGGTCAGCGAGATCGAACCGCTCAGCACGGAGGAGCTGCTGACCTCGGTCAGCGCCGCCACCGACAGCCTGGAGGGGGTGGAGAACAAGTCCACCACCACCGTGGCCATGGACTTCGGCCGGATCACCCTCGACGACCGCAACGTCCTCTACCTCTTCGGCACCCCCGGCCAGGAGCGGTTCTGGTTCATGTGGGACGAGCTCTCCGAAGGGGCGCTCGGCGCGGTCGTCCTCGCCGACACCCGGCGCCTCCAGGACTGCTTCTCCGCCATCGACTTCTTCGAGCGCCGCGGCATGGCCTTCGTGGTGGCGGTCAACGAGTTCGACGGCGCCTTCCGCTACGACCACGACGAGATCCGGCAGGCGCTCGACCTCGACCCCGCGGTGCCGATCGTCCTGTGCGACGCCCGGATCTCCAGCTCCGGCATCAGCACGCTCCTGACCCTCGTCCAGCACCTCCTCAACTCGACCCCGGCCAGCGAGCCGAGCTTCGGAGCCACCCCATGACCTACGACCCGACGGGTCACCTCCTCCTGACCCCCATCGACAAGGAGGCCCCGGACCGGGTCCGGCGGCTGCGCGAACTCGGCCTCGGGGAGCGGCCGGACCCGGCCTTCGACGAGTTCGCCCACCGGCTCGCCGAGATGACCGGCGCGCCCTACTCGATGGTCAACTTCATCGACGAGAACCGGCAGTTCTTCGCCGGTCTGCACACCCCGGGCGGCTCGCACGCGGGCAGCGACCTCGGCGCGACCGCGGCCGGCGCGGGCGGCGTCGGCCGGTTCATGGCCCGGGACCACGGCTACTGCCCGCACGTGGTCGTCCGGCGCAAGGCGCTCGTCCTGGAGGACGTCTGCGACTACCCGCGCTTCGCCGGCAACCCGGTCGTGGACGAGATCGGCATCCGCTCGTACATGGGCGCGCCGCTGATCGACCGCACGGGCGTGGCGCTCGGCACGATCTGCGTGGTCGACACCGACGTCCGGCCGTGGGGCCGGTCCGGCCTGGAGACCATCAAGGCGATGGCGGCGGAGCTGGTCGAGCAGATCCACCGCCGCGAGGACGGCGTGTTCTGACCCGCGTCCGCGCGGCCGTGAGGGCCCGTACGGCACCCGCCGTACGGGCCCTCACGGCTGCCGTCAGGCGTGGACGGGCTCCGGCGCCGGGGTGCGGACCACCTCGGAGAGCCGCTCCGACCAACTGCCCTTGCCCTGGCCGAGGGCGACCTCGCCCAGCCGGAGGAGCTGGACGTCGGAGGTGCCGGCCGGGGCGAAGATGTGGTGCGCGTCGCGGAGGTAGCGCTCGACGGGCCGGTCGGTGAAGAGGCCGGCGGCGGCGTGGATCTCCATGGCGTTGCGGCCCGAGTCGATGGCCGACTCGACGTTCACCAGCTTCGCGTTCATCAGCTCGGTGTCGCAGGAGAGCCCCCGGTCGAGCAGGTGCACCGCGTGGTACGCGGCGAGCCGGGCGGTCATCAGCCGCGACTGCATCTGGCCCAGCTTGAGCTTGACCGTGGGCAGTTCGGAGAGCGGCTCGCCGTACCGGATCCGCTCGGTGGCGAAGCGGGTGGTCTCCTCCAGGATCGCCTGGTGGATGCCGAGCGAGACGGCGGTGAGGTTGGCCCGCCCGTAGAGCACGCTGGAGGAGTACGCGACGGCGAGGCCGTCGCCCTCGTCGCCCAGCCGGTTGGCGGCCGGCACCCGGCAGTCCTCGAAGATCAGCTCGCCGAAGCTGAAGCCGTGCAGACCCATGGCGGGCTGCTGCGGCCCCAGCCGGAAACCGGGCCGGTCGGCCTCGACCAGGAAGGCGGTGAGCCCCTTCGAACCGGGGCCGGTCCGCACCACGACGCCGTGCAGGTCGCCCACGTGGCTGTTGCCGACGTAGACCTTGCTGCCGTTCAGGACGTAGTCGTCGCCGTCCCGGACCGCGCTCGCCTCCATGCCCAGCACGTGCCCGCCGGACTCCGGCTCGGTCACCGCGATCGTCGGCAGGCACTCGCCCGAGGCGACCCGAGGCAGCCAGGTCTTGCGCTGGGCGTCGGAGCCGAAGTGGACGATCTTGGCGGTGCCCAGCTGGGAGGCCTGGACCATGGCGCCCATGGCGCCGCTGACCCGGGACAGCTCCTCGATGATGATCGTCTTGGCCAGGTGTCCCGCGCCCATGCCGCCGTACTCGGGGCTGATCGTCGCGCCCAGCCAGCCCTGCGCGGCGATGAGCCGGGACAGCTCGTGGTGGACCGTCCGGGAGGACTCCATCTCCGCTATGCGGGGCCTCACCTCCCGCTCCGCGAAGTCGCGGACCGTCTCCCTGAGCTGATGATGGAGTCGGCTGCTGAAGTAACTGTCCATGCGAGTCCCTCCCTGCGAAGCGCCTGCTCGGCGGGGTCCGAGCAGGTGGAACATCGGCAGTGGTCCCGTCCCGAACAGGCCGACCACTTCATGGTGTTGATCTTTCTGTGAGGGATCAATATCGCCTCCGTGTTTGTCCGAAACAGATGCCCTTGACGATCACTTCCGCCTATGTTTTGCGCGATCTGGAGCCCCTCCGTCCGGCTGGGCCCCTCCGCGCAAGGGCGTCTTTCTGCCACGTGACACCGGCGGGAGCCGCCGCCGGACCGCCGCCCGGCGTGACGTCCGCAAAGCGGTTCGTGACCACCGGGGGAAGTACGGTATGGTTCTCTTGCACGCCGGGCCGGGGGAAACCCCAGGTCAGACGGGCATCGGGACGTGGCGCAGCTTGGTAGCGCACTTGACTGGGGGTCAAGGGGTCGCAGGTTCAAATCCTGTCGTCCCGACTCGAAGGAGTCGCAGTACCGAGGGGCCGTTCCGGAGGAATCCGGAACGGCCCCTCGGGCGTTCCCGGCGTCAGGTCCGCCCCGGGCGCGGGGCGGGGTGCTCCAGGGGGTACAGGGAGTCGGCGGCGGCCGCGGCGACGGTGCGGGCCACGAGGGCCAGGGCCGGGACGTCGAGCTTCCACTGCTGCCAGTACAGGGGGACGTCCACGCACCGGCCCGGTGCCAGTTCGGCGAGGGCGCCGGAGCGGAGCAGGGGCCCGGCCTGGGGCTCGGGGACCAGACCCCAGCCGAGACCGGCGGTGACGGCGTCGCAGAAACCCTCCGAGGTGGGCACGGAATGCCGGAACCGGCTCGCGCCCGGGGCACCGGACACGAGGGCGCGGACGAACCGGTCCTGGAGTTCGTCGCGCCGGTCGAAGACGATCACCGGCGCCTCCGGCAGGAGGCGCTCCAGCGGCCCGCCCGACAGGTGCCGGGCCGCGAACGGCGGGCTCGCCACCGGCAGGTACCGCGCCAGGCCCAGGGGGCGCGCGGTGCAGCCCGCGACCGGCTCCGCCGCGGACGTCACCGCCGCCATCACCTGCCCGTCGCGCAGCAGGGCCGCGGTGTGCGCCTCGTCCTCGCGGTGCAGCTCGAAACGGATCGGCGGGTCCTGCGGCACCCGGGTCAGGGCCGGCAGGAACCAGGTGGCCAGGGAGTCCGCGTTCACCGCGATGGGCAGCCGGGTCGGACCGGCCCCTCCCGCGAGGCCCAGATCCGTCAGCGCGTCCCGCTCCAGCGCGGCCAGCCGGCGCGCGTACCGCACCACCACCTGGCCGGACTCCGTCGGCCGGACCGGCTTGGTGCGGGTGAGCAGGACCCGCCCGGTGCGCCGCTCCAGCGTCTTGACGCGCTGGCTGACGGCGGAGGGCGTCACGTGCAGGGCCGCGGCGGCGGCGTCGAAGGTGCCCTCGTCGATGACGGCGAGCAGCGTGCGGACCTGGTCGAAGGGCAACTCTTCCATGAGCGCAGCTTAAGGCGCGTAAGAATCTTTAGCTGTACTGAAGGCCGGGACGGATCATAGCGTCGACGCCATGAACAGCGGCATCCTCCCGGCGGCCGTCGCCGGATTCGGCACGGGCCTGTCCCTCATCGTCGCCATCGGCGCCCAGAACGCCTTCGTCCTGCGCCAGGGCGCGCGCCGGCAGGCCGTCCTGGCGGTGGTCGGCATCTGCGCGGTCTCCGACGCGCTCCTCATCGCCCTCGGCGTGGCCGGGCTCGGCGCCGTCGTCACCGCCTGGCCCGCCGGACTGACCGTGATCGGCCTGGCCGGCGGCGCCTTCCTGATCGGCTACGGCCTCCTGGCCGCCCGCCGCGCCCTGCGCCCCGCCGGAGAGGCGCTCACCACGAAGGGAACCGCGGCGGGCTCCGTACGCACCGCGGTGCTCACCTGCCTGGCCATGACCTGGCTCAACCCGCACGTCTACCTGGACACCGTGCTGCTGCTCGGCTCCGTCGCCGCCGACCGCGGCTCGCTGCGCTGGGTCTTCGGCCTCGGCGCGATGCTGGCCAGCCTGACGTGGTTCGCCGGCCTCGGCTACGGCGCCCGCCTCCTCGGCGGCGTCCTCTCCCGCCCCGCCGCCTGGCGCGTCCTGGACACCCTGGTGGCCGCCACCATGCTCGCGATGGGCACCATGCTGCTGGCCCGTACCGTCTGACCCGGAGCGGGGACCGGACGCCGGGCGCCGGACGCGTCGCGGGCACCGCCCTCCGGCCCGCGGTTCGGGCGGTGCCCGGCCGGGCGCGGCGGCCGCGCGCGTGGCGGGGCGGGGCCCCGGAACCCGCCGCACGTGGCGGTGGTCCGCGCGGGCGGGGCGTCCGAGGATGCGGTGGGTGCCACCGGTCGCACGACCGGGCGGCCCGTGGCCGCAGGTGTGGCGGCCGGTGCGTCCGGCCGTCCCGGAGAAGGAGTTGAGGCATGAAGGCAGCACGGTTCCACGGCAGGGAGGACCTCAGGATCGAGGAGGTGCCGGAGCCCGCCCCCGGTCCCGGGCAGGTGAAGCTGCGCAACGCCTACGCCGGCATCTGCGGCTCGGACCTCCACTTCTACTTCTACCCGGAGTCGCTGCCCTTCGGCCTGGACGAGCCGCACCCGCTGACCGGCGCCACCCTGCCGCAGGTCCTCGGCCACGAGTTCTCCGGCACCGTCGTCGAGGTCGGCGAGGGCGTGCACGACGTGAAGGTCGGCGACCGGGGCGCCGTCTACCCGCTGGCGGTCTCCTGCGGCACGTGCGCGGCCTGCCGCAAGGGGCTGTGCTTCTCCTGCCGGCTGATGGGCTCGCTCGGGTCGAACGCGGAGGGCGGCGGCCTGGCGGAGTTCACCGTGTGCGACGCGTCGAAGCTGCACGTCCTGCCGGACGGCGTGGACCTGCGGACGGGCGCGCTCGTCGAGCCGATGGCCGTGGGCTGGCACGCCGTCGCGCGCAGCGGCGTCGAACCGGGCGGCACGGCGCTCGTCGCGGGCGCCGGTCCGATCGGCATCGGCACCTGGTTCGCGCTCAGGGCCCAGGGGGTGGACCGGGTCCTGGTCTCCGAGCCGAGCGCGGACCGCCGCGCGATCATGGCCGGGCTCGGCGCACGGGTCGTCGACCCGGTGAACGAGGACCTCGCCGCCGCCGTCGCCGAACTCACCGACGGCCGGGGCGTGGACGTCGTGGTGGAGGCCGCGGGCGCGGGGGCGGCGGTCGGCTCCGGCCTGGCGGCCCTGGTCCCGGGCGGGCGGCTGGTGGTCGCCTCCCTGCACGAGCACCCGATGGAGTTCCAGCCCACCTCCCTGATGATGGGCGAGACGGAGATCGTCGGCGCGGTCGGCTACCGGCCGGAGGAGTTCGACGCGGTCATCGCGGCCATGGCCGACGGGTTCTACGACACCACCGGCTGGGTGCGGGAGCTGCCGCTGGAGGACGTGGTCGGCGCCCTGCACTCCCTGCGCGCCGGCCTGGGCGGGAAGACCCTCCTGAAGGTCGCCTGAACACCCCCCGGACGGTCCGGTGCGGACGGCTGTCGAGGCCGTGCGCACCGGACCGCGCCGTTCGGCGGGGCCTCCGGCGGGACCGTGTGCCGGCCCCCGCGCACCGGCCCCCGCGCGCCGGGCTCGCGTACCGGCGCGCCCCGCGTACCGGCGCGCCGGCGAGCCCCGCGTACCGGCGGGCCGTGCGCGCGCATGGCGGGGAACCCCGTCCGAGACCGCCGCGACCGGCGGTTCCGCGCGCCTCGCCCGGCGCCGGACGATGAAGGCACGCCACGGTCCGGCGCCCCGGACCGACGTCACAGACCAAGGAGCACCGATGTCCACCGCCCTTCCGCGCCCCCCGTTCGACCCGGAGCTCGACGCCGTCCTCACGGCCCTCGCGGACCAGATCCCGCCGACCCTGACCGCGGAGATGATCCAGGACATGCGCCGCTCGTCCCCGTCGGACGTCACCGACGAGACGCTCGCGGCGCACGGCCTCGTCCGGCGCGACCTGGCCGTCCCCGGTCACCTGGGCGACGACATCACCGTCTCGGTGATCACCCGCCGCGACCACCAGGGGTACGGGCCGGGCATCTACCACACGCACGGCGGCGGCATGGTCTCCGGCAACCGCTTCTCCGGCCTGGTCCAGGTCCTCCCCTGGGTCGTCGAGCACGACGCCGTCCTCGTCACCGTCGAGTACCGGCTCGCGCCCGAGTTCCCCGACCCGTACCCGGTGGAGGACTGCTACGCCGGTCTCGTGTGGACGGCGGAGAACGCCCGGGGGCTCGGCATGGACCCCGACCGGCTGATCATCGCCGGACAGAGCGCCGGCGGCGGCCTCGCCGCGGGCGTCACGCTGCTCGCCCGCGACCGCAAGGGCCCGGCCCTGCTCGGCCAGGTCCTCATCTACCCGATGCTCGACGACCGGGACCGTACGGTCTCCTCCGCCCAGTACGACGGCGTCGGCGTCTGGGACCGCGGCAGCAACGTCATGGGCTGGACCGCCCTCCTCGGCGACCGGCGCGGCACGGACGACGTATCGGTCTACGCCGCGCCCGCCCGCGCCACCGACCTCACCGGACTGCCGCCCGCCTTCGTCGACTGCGGCTCGGCCGAGGTCTTCCGCGACGAGGACGTCGCCTACGCGACCGCCCTCTGGCACGCCGGCGTGCAGGCCGAGCTCCACATCTGGCCCGGCGGCTTCCACGGCTTCGACCTGACCGCGCCGCACACCGCGCTCGCGCACGCCATGACGGCCGCGCGCGACGCCTGGGTGGCCCGTACGCTGGGAGCCTGAGACGGCGCCGCTCCGGACCTCGGCGGACCAGGGGGAGACGGCGCGAAGGAGCGCGGGTGCACCAGCTGGCCGGCAAGCTGAACCAGCTCGACCCGCAGGCGGGCGAGGCCCTGCGGATCGTGTCGTACTTCGACGTCCTCGTCGCCAGGGGCGTCGGACTCGACGGCCTCCTGCGCGGCGCGGCGGTCCTCTCCGGGACCGTCGCGGGCGCCGAGGTCCGGGGGCGGACGACCCGGCGCGACCCCGACGGACACCCGGTCACCGACGCCGCCGGCCCCCGGCGGCGCGGCTCCCACCGGTCCCGCGCCGACTGGGCGGTGTGGCTGGAGCGGGAAGGGGAGCCGGGCCCCGTCGACGAGATGATCGTCGAGCGCCTCGCGCTCGGCGTCGAACTCCTGGAGGCCCGCCGGCGTCCCGAGAGCGGCTTCGACGCGGTCGTCGACCCGGACCGCCCGGTCGCCGAGCGCGTGACGCTCCTCGCGAAGCGCCGGATCGCCCCGGCGGCGCGGGTGCGGATCCTGGCCACCCCGGCGGACGCCGCCGAGGCGGGCGAGGTCTCCGCGATCGTGCCGACCCGCTACGGACTCCTGCGGGCCACGCTCGACACCTCCGGCGGGCTCGCCCCGCCGGGGCCGGCCGGCTACGGCACCTGGGTGCGCGCCGACCGGGCCCCCGAGTCCTGGGAGGCGGCGGTCGTCGCGCTGCGGCTGACGGACGCCGCCACGCCGGTGGTCGACGCGACGGACCTCGGCGCCATGCTCATGCTCGCGCAGGCGTACGACCCGGACCACCCGCACGAGGACGTACGGGCCCTCGCCCGCCTCGACCGGCGCTCCGCCGGCATCCTCCTCACCCTGGTGGAGGCCGACAGCATCCGCTCCGCCGCGGCCGAGCTGGGCATGCACCACTCCACCGTGCAGGCGCGCCACGAGGCGCTGACGCGCGCCCTGGGCTACGACCCGCGCACCCACCTCGGCAGGATGCGGTACATCGCGGCCGCGCTGCTGCTGCGCCTCGCCGCCCCCGAACCCCCGGCCGGCTAGCCGGTCAGCGGCGCCGTGCCGCGAGGGACGGGGAGGAGGCGTCGCGGGCCAGGAGGCGGGGGGAGCCGGAGCCGTCGGCGGGGACCGACCAGACGCCTCCGCCGCGCCCGTAGGCGAGGGTGCGGTCGTCCGTCCACAGGGCCTGGTCGTCGAGGCCGCGCCGCTCGGCGACCGGGTGTTCGCGGTCGGTGGCCAGGTCGTACACGTACAGCCGCCACGGGTCGCGCGGGCCGTCGGAGACCCGCTTCTTGAACGCGAGCCGGGTGCCGTCGGGGGAGAGCGACGGGCACTCGACGTTCTCGCGCAGCGCGCGGGCGGACCACCGCGCCAGGTCGCCCTCGACGAGGTGGGTGCGGCCGCCCGTGGAGACGGTGGCGTAGAAGCGGTTGTCGTCGGCGGCGAAGCTGACGCCCCAGTAGTTGACGTCGGGGGCGTGGTGACGGCGTCCGCCGAGGGTCAGCGGGATCTGCTCGATGTTCTTCACCAGGTAGCCGGTGCGCAGGTCGAGGATGGACGTGCGGGTGGAGAACGACGAGCGGGCGTAGGAGTCGCCGGTCGCGAACATCGTCCAGGCGAGCACCTTCCCCGAGGCGGAGACCCGGGCCCGGCTGGGGATGCCGGGCAGGCCCATGCGGCGCACCTCCCGCAGCCGGTCGTCGAGCACGAGGGCGTACGAGCGGGCCGGGACGCCCGGCCGGCGCCGCAGGCAGAGGGCGGTGCCCCCGGCGGCGTGGAAGCGGTCGCAGGCCGGGCCGCCCGCGACCCGGCCGCCGGGCGCGGCCGGGTCCACGCGGGCGACGCGCCCGGTCGCGGCGTCCCGCGCGTAGAGCGCGCCGGCCCCGCCGTCGAGGGCGAAGCCGGGGTCGGCGGCGGTGGCCACGGCCCCGCGGCCCGAGGCGGCCCACAGGGTGTAGGCGGTGGCGCCGCCGCCGAGCAGCAGGACGGCGAGGACGAGGAGCACCAGGCGGGCGCGGGCGGAGACGGCGGTCGGGGCGGACATCGGTCAGTCGGTCCTCTCGGAGGGCTCGGTGGACTCGGGGAGCTCGGTGGACTCGGGGACGGCGGGGGACGCGGCGCCCCGGGGGAGCAGGCGCGCGGAGCAGCAGACGGCGGCGGCGAGCGCGACGAGGGCCGTGACGAGCGCGGCCCGGGGGCCGCTCGCGGTCCAGACGGCGCCGAAGGCGACGGCGGCGCCGAGCCGGGCGAGCGCCTGCGCGGTCTGGACGAGGGCCAGGCCGCCCGCCTGCCGCCCCTCGGTCAGGAACGGGCCGGTGAGGGCCATGAGGACGCCGTCGGTCGCGGCGTAGAACGCCCCGAGCAGGACGAGAACCCCCGGCAGGACCACGGCGCCGGGCAGCGGGGTCAGGAGCAGCCCGTAGGCGAGGAGCAGGGCCCCGTGCCCGTACAGCAGGGGGCCGCGCCGCCCGAGGCGGTCGGCGAGCCGGCCGGCCGGAACGGCGAGCAGCAGGAAGACGGCGGCGGCGCCCAGCGGCAGGACGGGGAACCAGGTGGCGTCGAGGTCGAGCCGCCGCTGGAGCAGCAGGTAGAGGAAGGAGTCGCCGACGGTGGTGGCCCCGAGGAGCCCGGCGCACAGGACGATCCGCCGGTAGCCGGGCGAGCGCGGCACCGCGAGGAGCCCGCCACGCGCGCGTGGCGGCGGCGGGGCGACCGGCCGCGCGGCGGCGGTGGGGCGGGGGCGGCCGGGGACGAGGAGGAGCCAGAGGAGGACGCCGAAGGCGCCGGCGCAGAAGCTGACGGCGAAGACGGCGTCGTACGCGTCGGCCGTCGCCCACAGCAGGGCGAAGGCGGCCAGGGGGCCGAGGAGGGCGCCGGTGGTGTCCATGGCGCGGTGGACGCCGAAGGCGCGGCCCAGGGCCTCGGGCGGGCTGTGCAGGGTGATGAGGGCGTCGCGCGGGGCGGTGCGGACGCCCTTGCCGAGCCGGTCGGCGGCGAGGGCGCCGGCGATCCAGCCGGTCGCGCCGCCCGCCAGGAGCAGGCCGAGCCGGGAGAGGGCGGAGAGGGCGTAGCCGAGTCCGCCGACCGTCTTGTGCCGCCCGCCGCGGTCGGCGGTGGCGCCGCCGAGGAGCCGCACGAGGGCGGTGGCGCCGGTCGACAGGCCGTCGAGCAGCCCGAACTGGAGCGGGGAGAGGCCGAGCCCGAGGACCAGGTAGAGCGGCAGGACGGCGGTCACCATCTCCGAGGAGACGTCGGTGACCAGGCTGACCGTGCCGAGGGCGAGGACGGTGCCGGGGACGCGCCGCCGGGCCCCCGAGGGGGCGGGCGGCGCGTCCGGGCGACCGGTGGTCGCGAGGTACATCAGTGGCAGGTGTAGGTCGGGGCGGAGTCCTTGACCTGGTCGTCGGTGCCGACGTACTGCCAGGTGTAGGTGGTGTCGGTGAGGTCCAGCTTCAGCACGCCGTAGGTGCCGCTGATCCGCTTCTGGCTGTTCGGCTGGACGGTCTCGATGGCGTACGGCTCGGCGCCGCCCGTGCCGCCGACGATCTCGACGATGCCGGCGGCGGTGGCCCGCCCGTCGGGGTCCTGCGGGGCGAAGCGCTCGTAGTGGTGGTCGTGGCCGCCCAGGACGAGGTCGGCTCCGGCGGCGTACAGGATCCTCCAGACGGGCTGGGAGACGGGGTCGTTGCCGTGGCCGCCGGAGGAGTACAGCGGGTGGTGGAAGTAGGCGGCGACGCAGCCCTTGGTGTTCCGCGCGAGGTCGTCCTCGAGCCACTGGATCTGCGCGGGGTCGTCGAAGGAGGTGGAGTCGAGGGCGACGAAGTGCCAGTTGCCGTGGTCGTAGCTGTAGTACGGCTTGCCCTGCGGGTAGGCGATCGCGCCGAAGTACGCCTTGTATCCGGCGAGCGGCCCGGCCGGGTCGTAGGTCTCGTGGTTGCCGGGGACGGGCCGGGTCAGGGCCTTGAAGGCGCCCCAGCTCTTGTCGTAGTAGTTCCGGAAGTCGGAGAGCAGGGCGTCGTCGTACTGGTTGTCACCCATCGTCAGGTAGAAGGCGGGGTCGATGCGCCGGGCGAGCGCGGCCGTCTTCGGGTGGGCGCAGGAGCCGCTGGAGGCGGTGCACCGCGCGGCGATGTCGCCGGCCGCGACGACGGTGAAGGCTCCGGTGGGCGGGGGCGTGGTGCCGGTGGTGCCGTAGACCTCCACCGTCCAGAGCGAGTAGCCGTACGAGGTGCCGCGGGCGGTCCCGTACACGCGCAGGTAGCGGCCGGTGCCGGCGAGTCCGGTCCAGTCGTCCGTGCCGCCGTTGCCGGCGGTCTCGGTGGCGAGCCGGGTCCAGGTGGTGCCGTCGGCGGAGATCTCGACCCGGTACGCCTTGGCGTGGGCGACCTCCCAGACGAGCTTGACGCGGGAGACGGTCGCCGAGGGGCCGAGGTCGACCCGGATCCACTGCGGGTCGACGCCCTCGGTGCTGGCCCAGCGGGTGGTGGAGACGCCGTCGAAGGCCTTCTCCGGTCCGAAGGAGGAGTCCTCGACGGAGGACGAAGTGGCCGGCCGGCCCTGGGAGATCAGGGTGTCGGCGGCGTCGGCCCGGTCGGGGAGGGCGAGCAGGAGCCCGCCGACGAGCAGCAGCACGGCGGCGAGGACGAGGGAGAGGGGGGTCGTGGTGCGGCGGGGCGGTGCGGAGGCGGACAGGCGCATACCTGGGCTCCCTGGCCTGAGGGGTGGCGAGAGCTGGACACCGGTGCGGGGCACCGCGGCCCGGGCCGGCCGCGCCGTACCGCACGGCGCGGC
>NZ_JBEZUZ010000006.1:0-122298 GCF_040636735.1 Streptomyces sp. NPDC035033
GGCTCCGGTACCCGGCGGACGTACGGTCCCGGTACCGCCGGGGGTACGGCTCCGGTACCGCCCCGGCGTACGGGCCCGGTACGCCGGACGTACGGGCCGGCACCGCCCGGCACCGGCAGGCGCACGGGCCGGCACCGCCGGACGCGCGGGGCGGCGTGGCGGGCGTACGGCCCCTGTTCCCCATGGCGTACGGCCCCGGTTCCCCACGGCGTACGGCCCCGGTGCCGCCGGGCGCGCGGCCCCCGGTTCCGCGCGGCGCGCGGCTCCGGTACCGCCGGTCGGGTGGTGCCGGGCGGGCGGGCGGTGGGGGCGGCTCCGCTACCCGTGGTGCCCCCGCGTTGTCCCCCGGTCGGGCAGGAGGGCAGGATGGCCGTCATGACGCACGCGATGCTGAAGGGCTCCAACGTCCCTCTCGACACCGCGGCCGTACGGGCCGTGCTCCGCTGGACCCCGGGCCCCGGGGTCCCCGACGTGGACGCCTCGGCCCTGGTCCTCGGCCCCGACGGGCGGGTCCGCTCGGACGAGGACTTCGTCTTCTACAACCAGCCGCGCCACCCCTCGGGCCTGGTGCGACGGCTGCCGAAGAAGCGGGTGGCCGACGGACTGACGGACACCGTCGAGGCCGACCTCGGCGGACTCGACCCCTCCGTCGACCGGGTGGTGCTGGCCGCCTCCTCGGACGGCGGCACCTTCCGCGCGGTGACGGACCTGCGGATCGCGCTGTACGACGCCGCGGCGGGGCCCGAGCGGGAGCCGCTGGCGCTCTTCGACGTGACGGCGGAGACCGGCGAGGAGACCGCGGTCATCTGCGGCGAGCTGTACCGCCGCGGCGAGGGCTGGAAGTTCCGCGCGGTCGGGCAGGGCTATCCGACCGGCCTGGTGGGCCTGGCGACGGACTTCGGCATCTCGGTCGACGAGGCCCCGGAGGGCGCGGAGGAGGCGTCCGACGCGACCGGGACGGCCGCCGGGACCCCCGAGCCGGCCGGGACCGCCGAGGGCGCCCTGGCCGAGACGGCGGTCGTCGACAGCGCCGCCGTCGGCGCCGGTACGGGCTCCGCCGCACACCCGGACCTCGACGCGACCGTCGTCCACACCCCCGTGCCGCCGTCCCCGCCCGTGCCGCCGATGCCCGAGCGGGCGCCCGCCTACGGCTACCCGCAGGCGCGGGTGCCGGGCCCTGGGCCCGCGTACGGCTACCCGCAGCCGGTGCACGCCGCGCACGGCCCGGAGGCGGCCCCGGAGTTCCGGATGCCGCCGATGGGGCCGCAGTTCCAGGGCCGGTGAGGGCCGGGCGGCCCGCAGGCCGCCCGGCGGGCGCCGGGGGCCGCCGTCACGCCTTCGTCTTGTAGCCGCGGCCCCACTGCAGTCCCCAGCCGTAGAGGCGGTCCAGCTCGGCCTGGAAGCCGTAGACGAACCGCACCTCGCGCCGGACCAGCAGCTCGCCCTTGCTGTTGTCCACGGAGAAGACGGCGCAGGAGCGGGCCTGCGGGGCGCGCTCGTCGAGCTCGATCTCGATGCGGGGGCCGTTGCTCGGATAGAGGGTGATCTTGGCGTGGGTCCGGTCGAAGGCCGGGGTCTGGTCGTAGATGTACGCGAAGAAGAGCAGCCGCTTGATCTCGTCCTGGTGGTCGAGGTTGACGAAGATCGTCTCCCCGGAGGGGGCGCCGAACCGGTCGTCGCCGCTGAGCTTCACGTACGGGGCCGCGTTGAGGTCGCCGAAGAAGCCGCCGAGCGGCTGTACGACGCCCTTGCTGCCGTCCTTGAGCTCGTACAGGCAGCCGAGGTCGAGGTCGACGTTGACCATGCCCTGGGTGTGGGCCTGGACGACCTCGGGCTTGAAGAACTGGGCGGGGTTGCGCAGCAGCCGGCCGCTCTGCCGGGAGCGGCCCTCGATGTCGGAGGTCCGCATCCGCCAGGAGAGGTTGACGCGGAGGTTGCCGGTGGCGCCGCCCTGCTTGGCCAGCGAGACCGTGGGGCGCCGCCGGGTCAGGTCGATGGTGTGGGACGCGCCCACGCCCGTGTCGAAGGACGTCGTCCGTCCCGGAATCAGGTTGTCCCAGAAGGCCATCCGGCCCACCCCCCACATCGGTCGCCTCGGTCGCCGATCGCCTCGTCCGTCCGCCACACGCCTGCGGGGCGGCCGGACGCGCCGGCCGCCCCGCAGGGAAGCGTTCCTCATTGTCCCCGGTGTCACACCCCGCGGCGGGGCGCACACCCGGGAGCAGGGTGTCACACCCCGGAGCTCACCTCGGCCTTGTCGTCCGAGGAGCCGGAGCCGCCCTCGGCCGCCAGCGCGCGGTTGCGGCGGACGGAGGACCAGAAGGACCAGCCGATCAGGAAGACGCCGATGAGGCCGGTGATGACCTCGTTGATCTCGTACTGGATGGTCACGATGAGGAGCGCGGCGAGGGCGCCGATGGCGTAGTGGGCGCCGTGCTCCAGGTAGACGTAGTCGTCGAGGGTGCCCTGCTTGACCAGGTAGACCGTGAGGGACCGGACGTACATGGCGCCGACGCCGAGGCCGAGCGCCATCAGCACGATGTCGTTGGTGATGGCGAAGGCGCCGATGACGCCGTCGAAGGAGAAGGAGGCGTCGAGGACCTCCAGGTAGAGGAACATGAAGAAGGCGGCCTTGCCGGCGAGCTGGATCGCGGAGACCTTCTTGCCGCTGCGCCGGGCCTCTTCCTCGGCCTCGTGCTCGCGCTCCTCCTCCTCTTCCAGCTTGTTCTCGAAGAAGCCGGAGAGACCGCCGACGACGAGGTAGGTGATGAGGCCGGCGATGCCGGAGATGAGGACGGTCTGCGACTTGTCGGCGTGCAGGCCGCCGTGCTGGTGGGCCTGGGTGGCGACGGTCATCGAGGCCACGAGCAGGACGATCAGCGCGATGCAGACCGACAGCATGTCGACCTTGCCGAGCTTGGCCAGCGGGCGCTCCAGCCAGCCGAGCCACTTGATGTCACGGTCCTCGAAGATGAAGTCGAGGAAGATCATCAGCAGGAACATGCCGCCGAAGGCCGCGATCGACGGGTGCGCGTCGGTGACCAGTTCCTCGTAGCGGTTGGCGTCCGTGAGCGCCAGGTCCACGGCCTCGATCGGACCGATCTTGGCGCTCACCGCGACGATCAGAACGGGGAAGACCAGGCGCATTCCGAAGACGGCGATCAGAATGCCGATGGTGAGGAAGATCTTCTGCCAGAAGGCATTCATCTTCTTCAGGATCCCGGCGTTGACCACCGCGTTGTCGAAGGAGAGCGAGATCTCGAGGATGCAGAGGATCGCGACGATCCCGAACGCCTCCCACCCCCCGTAGAGCACTGCGGCGACCAGGCCGAGCGCGGTGACCGCGAACGACCAGCCGAAGGTTTTCAGAATCACTGCCTACCCCATTGTGTGATAACGCGGCTTTACGAAACGTTGACCCCGAAGTCTAGAGCGATGCCCCGCAGACCGGACGCGTACCCCTGGCCGACCGCGCGGAACTTCCATTCGCCGTTGTAGCGGTAGAGCTCGCCGAAGATCATCGCGGTCTCGGTGGAGGCGTCCTCGGAGAGGTCGTAGCGGGCCAGTTCCTGCCCGTCCGCCTGGTTGACGACGCGAATGAAGGCGTTGCTGACCTGACCGAAGGTCTGGCCGCGGTTGTCGGCCTCGTGGATGGAGACCGGGAAGACGATCTTGTCGCACTGGGGCGGGACGCGGGTGAGGTCGACGATCAGCGACTCGTCGTCGCCGTCGCCCTCGCCGGTCAGGTTGTCACCGGTGTGCTCGACCGAACCCTCGGGGCTGCGCAGCTGGTTGTAGAAGATGAAGTAGTCGTCACCGAGCACCCGGCCGGCCTGGCACATCAGGGCGCTGGCGTCGAGGTCGAAGGCGGCCCCGGTGGTGGAGCGCGCGTCCCAGCCGAGTCCCACGAGGACCTTCGTCAGGTTGGGTGCGGCCTTGGAGAGGGAGACGTTGCCTCCCTTGGCGAGCGTGACGCCCATGGTGTTCGGTTCCTCCCCGGTGGATGCTGCTGCCATGAGGCACGTCCGGCGCCGCACGGGAGGTGCGGCGCCGGACGTCGTCGAGCGGGACCCGGGGCCGGGCCTGGAGCGGCCCGGACCCGAACGGTCCTGAGGCGTACGGCTCAGACGTTGACGCCGAAGTCCTGCGCGATGCCGCGCAGGCCCGAGGCGTAACCCTGGCCGACCGCGCGGAACTTCCACTCCGCGCCGTGGCGGTACAGCTCGCCGAAGACCATGGCGGTCTCGGTGGAGGCGTCCTCGGAGAGGTCGTACCGGGCGATCTCGGCGCCGCCGGCCTGGTTCACGACGCGGATGAACGCGTTGCGCACCTGGCCGAAGGACTGCTGGCGGTTCTCGGCGTCGTAGATGGACACCGGGAAGACGATCTTGGAGACGTCGGCCGGGACGGCGGCCAGGTTGACCTTGACCTGCTCGTCGTCGCCCTCGCCCTCGCCGGTGAGGTTGTCACCGGTGTGCTCGACGGAACCGTCGGCGCTCTTGAGGTTGTTGAAGAAGACGAAGTCCTGGTCGTTGCGGACCTTGCCGGCCTCGTTCACCAGGATGGCGCTGGCGTCGAGGTCGAAGTCCGTACCGGTGGTGGTGCGGACGTCCCAGCCCAGACCGACGGTCACGGCGGTGAGGCCAGGGGCCTCCTTGGTCAGCGAGACGTTGCCGCCCTTGCTGAGGCTGACTCCCACGAGTCCCTCCATAGGTTTCCAGGGGCAGCGCCCCCAGTCGTGCGTTGGCATCGGATCAACGACTGGATCCTAGTGACGGGTTCCCCGTCGAAACAGACGATTCGCCCGGGGAGTCGGCGGGTGTCGGCGACACCCGCCGGTTCCGGGGCCGGCGCGGCGGACTCAGAGGGCCTTGAGCGCCTGGACGTACGCGTCGAGGTCGCGGGCGTCGGGCAGGGCGTTGACGACCGTCCAGCGGACGACGCCCTCCTTGTCGATGATGAAGGTGCCGCGGACGGCGCAGCCCTTCTCCTCGTCGAAGACGCCGTAGGCACGGGAGGCCTCGCCGTGCTTCCAGAAGTCGGAGAGCAGCGGGTACTCCAGGCCCTCCTGCTCGGCGAAGACGCGCAGGGTGTGGATGGAGTCGTTGGAGACGGCGAGGAGCTGGGTGTCGTCATTGACGAACTTCGGCAGGTTGTCGCGGAGCTCGCAGAGCTCACCGGTGCACACACCGGTGAAGGCGAAGGGGTAGAAGAGCAGCACGACGTTCTTCTCGCCGTGGAAGTCCGAGAGCCTCACGGTGCGGCCGTGGTTGTCCTTGAGCTCGAAATCGGGGGCCTTGGTGCCGACCTCGATCGCCATCGCGTACGCATCCCTTCGACGGGGCCCGGCCTCTGGGCCGAACCGGTGAACCCCACCCTACGGCCTGGCCGGCCGCGCCCCGCCCGGCCCCGGAGCGGGCGGGCCCCGGACGCGCGGAAGCCCCCGCCGGGCACCGGCGGGGGCTTGCGCGCAGCAGGGGGATCAGCGCTTGGGAGCGGCCAGGCGGGTGCCCGTCCAGTCCTTGGCGACGCTGATGCTCTTGGTCTGGGAGAGACCAGCGGTCTGCGCGGCATCGTTGATGTCGCTCGGCTCGATGTAGCCGTCGCGGCCGGTCTTCGGAGTCAGCAGCCAGATGTTGCCGCCGTCCTCCAGCAGACCGATGCTGTCCACCAGTGCGTCGGTGAGATCACCGTCCTCGTCACGGAACCAGAGGACGACGGCGTCTGCGACGTCGTCGTAGTCCTCGTCCACGAGCTCCTGGCCGATGATGGACTCGATGCCTTCACGGAGATCCTGGTCGACGTCGTCGTCGTAGCCGATCTCCTGGACCACCTGTCCGGGCTCGAACCCCAGCCTCGCCGCCGGGTTGGTCCGCTCCTCCGCGTGGTCCGCGGTCGCGCTCACGGCTTGCCTCCTGATCATGTATCGGAAAATGCTCGGGCCGCGCGTGCGCGCGGCGCTGGCCGTAGTCCACACGTGCCGGGGCGGATCGCGCAAGTACCCGGCCGCGGAGACCGCCGAAACGGTGACGTTTGGGGCCGTCTCACCGCAACTTCCGGCGCCTTTCGACAGCGCTCCGTGATCAGGGGTACACGATTCGTCCCGCTGTGCGGGTTTCTGCGGTTTCAGTCTGCCGAACGCCTTGCCGAAACGCATGCGCGGATTGGGCGTAAGGTTGCGATTTGACCACGCCCCGTACGCGGGAGGGCGCGGGGAGGGCCACCTCTCGGTAAAGATGACGTGTGCCGCGCGCCGGGTACACGATGGACGTCCCGGCCTCGGACATCCCGGCCTCCACGGGGCTCCCCTCCCTCGTGGGGCTCCCCCCGACCAGCGAAGGAACAGCGTGGCTCCCGGATCCGATCGCAACCCGATCATCATTGGCGGCCTTCCCAGCCAGGTCCCGGATTTCGACCCCGAAGAGACCCAGGAGTGGCTCGACTCCCTCGACGCGGCGGTCGACGAGCGGGGCCGGGAGCGGGCCCGCTACCTGATGCTGCGGCTGATCGAGCGCGCCCGCGAGAAGCGGGTGGCCGTGCCCGAGATGCGCAGCACGGACTACGTCAACACCATCGCCACCAAGGACGAGCCCTTCTTCCCCGGCAACGAGGAGATCGAGCGCAAGGTCCTCAACGCCACCCGGTGGAACGCGGCCGTGATGGTCTCGCGCGCCCAGCGCCCGGGCATCGGCGTCGGCGGCCACATCGCCACCTTCGCCTCCTCCGCCTCTCTCTACGACGTGGGCTTCAACCACTTCTTCCGGGGCAAGGACGAGGGCGACGGCGGAGACCAGATCTTCTTCCAGGGGCACGCCTCCCCCGGCATCTACGCCCGCGCCTTCCTCCTCGACCGGCTGACCGCGGCCCAGCTCGACGGCTTCCGCCAGGAGAAGTCGAGGTACCCGGACGGGCTGTCGTCCTATCCGCACCCGCGGCTGATGCCGGACTTCTGGGAGTTCCCGACGGTGTCGATGGGCCTCGGCCCGCTCGGCGCGATCTACCAGGCCCGGATGAACCGGTACATGGAGGCGCGCGGGATCGCCGACACGTCGAAGTCGCACGTGTGGGCCTTCCTCGGCGACGGCGAGATGGACGAGGTCGAGTCGCTCGGCCAGCTCTCCATCGCGGCCCGCGAGGGCCTCGACAACCTCACCTTCGTCGTCAACTGCAACCTCCAGCGGCTCGACGGCCCGGTCCGCGGCAACGGCAAGATCATCCAGGAGCTGGAGTCGATCTTCCGGGGCAACGGCTGGAACGTCATCAAGCTGATCTGGGACCGCTCCTGGGACCCGCTGCTCGCCCAGGACCGCGACGGCATCCTGGTGAACAAGCTGAACACCACCCCGGACGGGCAGTTCCAGACGTACGCCACGGAGACCGGCGGGTACATCCGCGACCACTTCTTCGGCGACGACCACCGGCTGCGGGCCATGGTCGAGTCCATGTCGGACCAGCAGATCCTCCACCTGGGGCGCGGCGGCCACGACCACAAGAAGATCTACGCGGCCTACGCGGCGGCCAAGGCGCACAAGGGCCAGCCGACGGTGATCCTGGCGCAGACCGTCAAGGGCTGGACCCTCGGCCCCAACTTCGAGGGCCGCAACGCCACCCACCAGATGAAGAAGCTGACGGTCGACGACCTCAAGCGCTTCCGCGACCGGCTGCACATCCCGGTCTCCGACAAGGAGCTGGAGTCCGGTCTCCCGCCGTACTACCACCCGGGCCGGGAGTCCGAGGAGATCCAGTACATGCACGACCGCCGCAGCGCGCTCGGCGGTTACGTGCCGACCCGGGTCGTGCGGTCGAGGCCGCTGGCCCTGCCGGACGACAAGACCTACGCGGCGGTCCGCAAGGGCTCGGGCCAGCAGTCGATCGCCACCACGATGGCCTTCGTCCGGCTGCTGAAGGACCTGATGCGGGACAAGGAGATCGGCAAGCGCTTCGTGCTGATCGCCCCCGACGAGTACCGCACCTTCGGCATGGACTCCTTCTTCCCGAGCGCCAAGATCTACAACCCGCTCGGCCAGCAGTACGAGGCGGTGGACCGCGAACTCCTCCTCGCCTACAAGGAGTCCCCGACCGGCCAGATGCTGCACGACGGCATCTCCGAGGCCGGCTGCACGGCCTCGCTGATCGCCGCGGGCTCGGCCTACGCCACCCACGGCGAGCCGCTGATCCCGGTCTACGTCTTCTACTCGATGTTCGGCTTCCAGCGGACCGGCGACCAGTTCTGGCAGATGGCCGACCAGCTCGCGCGCGGCTTCGTCCTGGGCGCCACCGCCGGCCGCACCACGCTGACCGGCGAGGGCCTCCAGCACGCCGACGGCCACTCCCACCTCCTCGCTTCGACGAACCCGGCCTGCATCGCCTACGACCCGGCCTTCGGCTTCGAGATCGCGCACATCGTCAAGGACGGCCTGCGCCGGATGTACGGCCCCGAGGCCGAGGACGTCTTCTACTACCTGACGGTCTACAACGAGCCGATCCAGCACCCGGCCGAGCCGGAGGACGTGGACGTGGAGGGCATCCTCCAGGGCATCCACCTCTTCAAGCGCGGCGAGGCCGGCACGATCCCGGCGCAGATCATGGCCTCCGGCGTCGCCGTCCCGTGGGCGGTCGAGGCGCAGCGGATCCTCGCCGAGGAGTGGAACGTCAGGGCCGACGTCTGGTCCGCGACCTCCTGGAACGAGCTGCGCCGCGAGGCGGTGGCGGTCGAGGAGCACAACCTGCTCCACCCGGACGAGGAGCAGCGCGTCCCGTACGTCACCCGCAAGCTCCAGGCCGCCGAGGGCCCCTTCGTGGCGGTCTCGGACTGGATGCGCTCGGTGCCGGACCAGATCTCCCGCTGGGTCCCCGGCCCGTACACCTCCCTCGGCGCGGACGGCTTCGGTTTCGCGGACACCCGCGGCGCCGCCCGCCGGTACTTCCACATCGACGCCCAGTCGGTCGTCCTGGCGGTGCTGACCGAGCTGGCCCGCGACGGCAAGGTGGACCGCGCGGTCCTGAAGCAGGCGGTGGACCGCTACCAGCTCCTCGACGTGGCGGCCGCCGACCCGGGCCCCGCGGGCGGCGACGCCTGACGGCCCGGAGAGGGCGCGGCGCCCGGTGACGGGTGCGGCGCCCGGTGACGGGGCGCGGCGCCCGGTGACGGGTGTGGTGCCCGGTGACGGGTGTGGTGCCCGGTGACGGGTGTGGTGCCCGGTGACGGGTGTGGTGCTCCTGGTGAGGGCGGTGGGACCGGCGGTCCCGCCGCCCTTCGGCATTCCTTACGATGCCCCGCATGTCCGTGAAGAAGGAGCGCCCCTCGAAGGGCCGCTGGGAAGAGCGCACCCAGGCGCCGCTGCTGGCCCTGGCGGTGGTCTTCGGCATCGCGTACGCCGTGCCGATCGTCGCCCCCGGCGCCGAGCCGTGGGTGCTCCGGCTGTGCCACTACGCGGAGTGGGCGGTGTGGGGCGCCTTCGCCCTGGACTACCTGGTCCGGCTCTGTCTCGCCCCGGCCCGCTGGGCCTTCGTCCGCTCCCACTCCCTCGATCTCCTCGCGGTGCTGCTGCCGCTGGTGCAGCCGCTGCGGCTGCTGCGCGTGGTCTCCACCCTCCTCCTCGTGGGCCGGCGGGCCCGGATGGCCCCGCAGATCACGCTCACCACCTATGTGGCGGGCGCGGTGGTCGGGCTGATGATGTTCGGCTCGCTGGCGGTGCTGCACGTGGAGCGGGACGCGCCGGAGGGGAACATCAAGACCCTGGGCGACGCCGTCTGGTGGTCCTTCACCACGATGACGACGGTCGGCTACGGCGACCACGCGCCGACGACCGGTCTCGGACGGGTGCTCGCGGTCGGGCTGATGCTCTCGGGCATCGCCCTGCTCGGTGTGGTCACCGCCAACATCGCGGCCTGGTTCATCGCCCGCTTCGAGCGGGACGACGCGGTGGAGCGCCGGCAGACGGAGCTCCTGGAGGCGCTGACCCGGGAGGTCCGCGAGCTGCGCGCCGAGGTGGCCCGCCTCTCGGGACCCGTACCGCCGCAGGCCGGGGCGGGCCCGGAGGACGTACCCGAGGCGGAGGCGGAGGCCGCTACCGCTCCCAGAGCTTGAAGGCTCTGACCTCGTAGGGCGTCTGCGGGACCCACGTCCCCCTGCCCGGATAGGTCTCGAACTCGCCCGTCTCCGCGCACTCCGCCGACTGGTACGCGGTGACCGGCCGGCCCGTGCGGACGGCCAGGGACTGGGCCGAGGCCCCGGCCGGGAGGGCGACGCAGCTGTCGAGGTCCGTCGTCGCCAGTTCGTACGTCCACGGCCGGCCCTTGAAGTCGGGCCTCGGCCAGAGGCAGAGCCGCCCGGGCCCGCAGGCCCCGAGCGCGACCCCCGCGGCCGGAGCGGCCCCCGCGGCGGAGGCGGCCCCCGCGGCCCCTGCTGCCCCCACTGCCCGCGCGTCCCCCGCGGCGGGAGCGGCCGCGGCCGGGAGGGCGGCCAGGAGCAGGGCGGCCACCCCCGCGAGCACGGCCGACGCCTTCATGTTCATGCAGATCAACCCCCATGTCGTCACTCTCTGTAACCACGATCATGGAGGAGACGGCCCCGCCAACGGAAGGGGGGCCGCCCCCGTTCCTTCGAACGGGTGACGGCCCCCTCAGGGATCTCAGGGTGCGCCGGGGCGCGGGAGGGGCGTCAGATGTGGCCGCCGCCCATCCCCGCCTGCGCGTTCTCGCCGCGCTTGGTGAGCATCGCGACCAGGGCCGCCACCACGGCCACGACGCCGGCGACGGTGAAGGCCAGGCCCATGCCGTCGAGGAAGGTGTCGTGGATGACGTCCGCGATCTTGGCGAAGAGGTCCGGCGTCATGCCGGGCGCCTGCGCCAGCTCCTGCGGGGCCATGCCGAACTCGGCGGCCTCCTCCAGACGCGGATCGGCCGGGACGGGGATGCCGGCCGCCTTCCAGTTCTCCTCGAAGGCGCCGGAGACCTTGGAGGCCATGACCGCGCCGAGCACCGCGGTGCCGAGCGCGCCGCCGACCTGCATGGCCGCCTGCTGGAGACCGCCGGCGACACCGGAGAGCTCCAGCGGCGCGTTGCCCACGATGACCTCGGTGGCGCCGACCATGACCGGGGCGAGGCCCAGGCCGAGGAGGGCAAACCAGAGGGACATCGCCAGCGTGCTCGTACCGGCCGAGAGCGAGATCATGCCGAACATCGCGACGGCCGTGCAGACCATGCCGCCGACCAGCGGCACCCGCGGGCCGAACTTGGTGATGAGCGCGCCGGCCAGCGGCGAGGAGACGATCATCATCGCGGTCAGCGGCAGCAGCCGCAGACCGGCGTCGATCGGACCGAGCCCCTTCACGCCCTGGAGGTAGAAGGTCACGAAGAAGAGGCCGCCCATGAAGGCGAAGGCCATCAGGACCATCAGCACCACGCCGGCCGAGAGCGGCACCGAGCGGAACATGCCGAGCGGGATGAGCGGCTCCGCGACCTTCGTCTCCCAGACCGCGAAGACGGCGAAGAGGACGACCGAGCCGATCAGGCAGCCCCACGTGTCGGCGCTGGTCCAGCCCCAGTCCGCACCGGCCTTGATGAGGCTCCAGACCAGCAGGCCCATCGCGCCGGAGAGCAGCGCGATGCCGAGGACGTCGAAGGAGCGCGGCGCGTTCTCGGCGCGGTGGTCCCTCAGGATGATCAGGCCGAGGGCGAGCGCGAGCACGCCGACCGGCACGTTGATGAAGAAGACGGACTGCCAGCTGACGTGCTCGACGAGGAAGCCGCCGAGGATCGGGCCGCCGGCGGTGGAGGCGCCGATGACCATGCCCCAGATGCCGATGGCCATGTTCAGCTTCTCGGCGGGGAAGGTGGCGCGCAGCAGGCCGAGCGCGGCCGGCATCAGCAGGGCGCCGAAGAGGCCCTGGAGCACCCGGAAGGCGATCACGAAGGCGATCGAGTCGGAGAGGCCGATGGCGCCGGAGGCGGCGGCGAAGCCCGCGATGCCGATGAGGAAGGTCTGGCGGTGGCCGAAGCGGTCGCCGAGCTTGCCCGCGGTGATCAGGGCGACGGCGAGCGCGAGCAGATAGCCGTTGGTGATCCACTGGAGCTGGTCCAGGGAGGCGCCGAGGTCGGCCTGGATGGCGGGGTTGGCGATGGCGACGATCGTGCCGTCGAGCGCGACCATCATCACGCCGGCCGCGACCGCGAACAGGGTCAGCCAGGGATGGCCGCGCAGTCCCCTCCCCGGGACCGGACCAGGCTCCCGGGTGCCCCCCTGGCCCTGCGGGGCCTTTTCCACTGTGGTCTGACTAGTCATGCGAACGAGGCTAGTGACAGTCACTGACAATTGACAAAGCGATTCACGCGTCGGTAACTGTCACGTAGCTCACAGGTACGCTGAGCAGGGAGAAGCTCCCGCAATCGACCGAAAAGAGGCTCCTTTGACCGTGTCCGTGCCCGGACCGGCCCCCGGACCGTCCGCGCCCGGCCTGCGCGAGCGGAAGAAGCGGCGCACGCGCGACGCGCTCGTCCGGGTCGCCCTGGAGCTCTTCACCACCCAGGGGTACGAGCGGACCACCGTCGACGAGATCGTCGACGCGGTCGAGGTCTCCCAGCGGACCTTCTTCCGCTACTTCTCCTCCAAGGAGGAGGTCGCCTTCGCCGTCCAGCGGACGGTGGAGGAGGAGTTCGTCCGGGCGCTGGTCCGGCGCCCGCCCGAGGAGGGCCCCTTCGACGCGATGCGGGGCGCCGTGCTCGCCGCGTGGGACGGCGTGGGCGAGACGATCGACCGGGTCGTCCCGGTCGAGCTGTACCTGCGGACCTTCTTCATGATCGAGTCGACGCCGGCGCTGCTCGCCGCGCACCTGCGCCGGTCCAGCGAGATGGAGGAGACCATCGCCCGGGTCGTCGCCCGCCGCGAGGGGCTCGACGTGGACACCGATCCGCGCCCCCGGATCGCGGTGGCCGCCTTCAGCGGGGTGATGCGCGTCACCGCCCAGATGTGGGGCAAGGGGACGGACCGCTCCCTGGCGGGGATCCGCGCCCTCACCGAGCGGTACCTGGACCACCTGGGCCCGGCGCTCTCCCTCCACTGGCGGGAACCCGGCGCGCGCCGCTGAGCGTCCTGGGGGAGCGGGCCCGCCTCCCCTTCGGCGGCCGGGCGCGTCATCTCCGCCGTCTAAGGTGTCCGCCCGTGACCTCCACCGACGTCCCGCCGTCCCTCGCCGTCCTGCGCACCCTCCTCGTGCTGGGCGTCGTCCTCGTGATGCTGGCCACCACCGGGTGGACCGGCGTCCGGCACCGGCCGGTGCCGGGCCCCTCCATGGAGGCCGCGCTGGCCGCCTGGGCGCGGGAGCGGATCGGGGACGTCCCGCCGCCCGACCCGGCCACCGCCCCGCCGCGCGCGGTCGCGGCCTGGTTCGCCGCGCTCGGCCCGGCCCGCGCCGAGGGCCTCGCGGAGCGGCATCCGCTCGTCGTCGGCAATCTCGACGGGGCCCCGCCGGCCCTGCGCTACCGCGCCAACCGGATCGGCCTCCGGCGCGCGCTGGCGGCCGAGCGGCCCCGCCTCGACGACCCCCGGCTCTCCGCCGAGGGCCGGCACGAGGCCCGCCGCCGGGTGGACCGCCTCGTCTCCCTGCTGGGACCCGACCGCCGGATCCTCGCCTTCGACCCCACCGGCACGGGACGGGCGGCCGAGGTCCTGGGCGATCTGGAGCGGGCCCGGCGGGTGTCGGTGATCGTGCCCGGCGTCGACACCCACCTCCTCACCTTCCAGAAGACGCGCGGGCGGTACACGGCCCCGGTCGGCATGGCCCGCGCCCTGTACGAGGCCGAGCGGCGCGCCGCGCCCGGCGCCCGGGTCGCGGTCATCGCCTGGGCCGGCTACACCGCCCCGGCGCGGGTCGGGGTCGACGCGGCGACCGGGCGGCTCGCCGCGTCCGGCGCCGACCGGCTCGTCCGCCTCGCCGAGGGCCTGCCGGGGACGGCCCGGGTGGCGCTCTTCTGCCACAGCTACGGCTCCGTGCTGTGCGGGCTCGCCGCGCCCCGGCTGCCGGAGCGGGTGACCGACCTGACGGTGGCCGGCAGCCCGGGGATGCGCGTGGGGTCGGCGGCGGAGCTGGGGACCCGGGCCCGGATCTGGGCGATGCGGGACGCCGGCGACTGGATCGCGGACGTGCCCCACCTGGAGCTCGGCGGGGTCGGGCACGGGGCGGACCCGGTGGCGCCGGAGTTCGGCGCGCGGCTGGTCTCGGCGGCCGGCGCGGTCGGGCACAGCGGCTACTTCGAGCCGGGGACGGAGAGCCTCGGCAACTTCGCGGCGATAGGCGTCGGGGCCTTCGGGCGGGTGGTCTGCGCACGTGCCGACAGCGCTTGCCGCGGGGGAATCTCCGGGGACACCGGCGCCTGACGCGCGTAGATCCCGGAATTTCCGGACAGTTCCGAGGGGCGACGCACGGCCACGCGCCGCTTACGATGAGGCGTATGGGTGATGTGCTGGCCGGAATTCATGCCACCTGGGAGCTGGAGAGCGACGCACTTGTCATCCGCTTCGAACGGGGGATCCGCACGCCGAGGCTGTTCCAGACGCTGCGCGAGCGGCGCGTGCCGTACGAGGCGCTGGCGTCGGCGACGCTCGCGCCGGGCAGGCGCGGCACCGTCGTGCTGCACGCCGTGCCGCGGCCGGGCGCCGATCCGCTGATGGAGGCGGCGGCGGGGCAGCTGAAGGAGACCTGCGACCCGTATCGGCTGGCGCTGCCCGCCGACCGGGAGGACCTCGCCGCCCGCTTCCGCGAGGAGCTGGCCGCGGTGGTCCCGCCGGCCCCCGCCGACCCGGCGGACCGGCTCGACGCGGGGTTCCTGGTGGCGGCGCCGCAGGGGCCGCTCTCCTTCAAGGCGTACGACGGCAAGGCGGCCTTCGACGGCTCGTCCGAGGTCTCCTTCCGCTGGTCCTCGACGATGGCCACGTCGGAGAAGTGGAAGACGGGCGACCAGTCCTTCCCGGTGCGGGAGCTGAGCGGGGTCGAGTGGCGCGCGCCGGACTCCCCCGGCGGGTTCCTGCGGCTGCTCCCCCGGAGCGGCGCGCCCCGTCCGGACCGGCCCGACCACGACCCGGCCTCGGTCGTCCTCGGCCTCGGCTACGGCCCGGTGCACGACTCCCTCCCCTTCGCGGCGGCGGTCCTCGCGGCGATCCGCGCCAAGGACCGGACCCCCGTCCCCGCGGGGGCGCGCAGCGCGGCGCACGGCGATCCCGGCGTCATCGCTGAAAGGATTCGGCACTTGGGCGAACTGCACCGGGCGGGTCTGGTGACGGACGAGGAATTCGCGGCGAAGAAGACGGAACTGCTGGCCGAGCTGTGACGACCGGCGGGGCGGCCGGGGCGCGCGACGAAGGTCGCGCGCCGTCATACCAGGGTCGTACCCGCGATCGTCACCCCTGGTACGACGACCGGGCCGGCCCCGTGAACCTAGGCTGACCCGTCATGAGAGCGATCGAGAAGCGGCCGGCGGCGCGGCGGTCCGCGGCGCGGCTCCGGGACGGGGCGCGGGCGGCCGTCCGGGCGCTCGAAGCCGCCTTCGCCGCGCCCGCCCCGCCCGGGTCCGCCCCCTTCGCGGGGGCGTCCTCCCGGTGGGTGCGGCTGCTGCCGTACGTGTTCGGGGTCGCGCTCGTCGCCTCCCTGCTGCCGGTCACCGTCAACCTCCTCGTCCACGACTACGACGTGCCGGGCGCCCTGGCCGGGGCGCTCGCCACCGCGCAGACCGCGCCGCTGCTGCTCGCCGCGACCCGGCCGCTGCGGGCCTGGTGGGTCGTGCTGCCCGCCGACGTCGCCGGGGCGCTCGTCCTCATGGCCTCCGACGGGCCCCAGGCCCGGCTGTGGCCCTGGACCCCGCCGGCCGTCGTCGGATACTGCGCGCTGATGCTCGCGCTCGGGCTGCGCGAGCCGCGCCGCACCCTCGTCGGGGTGTGGCTGGCGACCGGCGCCGCCGGGTACCTCCTGGAGACCGTCCGGCCGTACGGCGGCACGGGCCTCACCACGCTCCTCTTCGTCCTCGGCGGCGTGCTGCTGCTGCTCGCCTCGGCGGTGCGGGAGCGGAGCGAGGCCCAGCGGAGACTCGCCGAGCAGGAGACGATCAGCGAGGCCGAGCGGGCCCGCCGCACGCTCCTGGAGGAGCGGGCCAGGATCGCCCGGGAGCTGCACGACGTGGTCGCCCACCACATGTCGGTGATCACCGTGCAGGCGGACTCCGCGCCGTACCGCATCCCGGAGCTGCCGGAGGCGGCCCGCGAGGAGTTCGCGGCGATCGCGGGCAGCGCGCGGGAGTCGCTGGCCGAGATGCGGCGGCTGCTCGCGGTGCTCCGCAGCGACGGCGGGGAGGGCGAGCGGGCCCCGCAGCCCGGGCTCGACCGGCTCCAGCAGCTGGTGGAGGCGACCGTGCGGGCCGGGCTGCCGGCCGAGCTGTCGCTCTCCGCGGAGCTCGCCGACGGGCGGACCGAGGTGCCGCAGGCGGTCGGGCTCTCCGCGTACCGGATCGTGCAGGAGGCCCTGGCCAACGTGGTGCGGCACGCGCCGGGCGCCCCGACCCGGGTGTCGGTGCGCGAGGACGGGGCCGGCCGGCTGACGGTCCTGGTGGTCAACGGCCCCGCCGCGGAGCCGGTCGCGCCGCTGGAGACGACGGGCACGGGGCACGGCCTGGTCGGGATGCGCGAGCGGGTGCGGCTCACCGGCGGCACCCTCGACACCGGCCCCCTCCCGGACGGCGGCTTCCGCGTCGCGGCCCGCCTCCCCCTGGGGACGGAGGGAACCCCCTCGGTGGAGGAGGCCCTCACGGTGGAGGAAGCCCCCGCGGCGGAGGAGGCCCCCACGGCCGAGGAAGCCCCCTCGGCGGGAGGACCGCCTCCCGGGCCGGGCGCGAACTAGAGTCGCCGGTACGGGGAGACGTCGAGCGACCGAGGATGCCGTGTGACCATTCGGGTGATCATCGTGGACGACCAGGCCATGGTGCGGGCGGGGTTCGCCGCGCTCCTGGCCGCGCAGGCCGACATCGACGTGGTGGGCGAGGCGCCGGACGGACGGCAGGGGGTCGAGGTGGCCCGGGCCGTCCACCCCGACGTGGTGCTGATGGACGTGCGGATGCCGGAGCTGGACGGGCTGGCGGCCGCCCGGGAGATCCTGCACCCGCCGGCCGGGGTGACCCACCGGCCCAAGGTGCTGATGCTGACCACCTTCGACGTCGACGACTACGTGTACGAGGCGCTGCGGGCCGGGGCCTCCGGCTTCCTGCTCAAGGACGCGCCGCCGGCCGACCTGATCGCCGCCGTACGGATCGTGGCGGCGGGCGACGCGCTGCTCGCGCCGTCCGTGACCCGCCGGCTCATCGCCGACTTCGCCGCCACCCGGCCGGCCGCCCGCAAGGACGTGACGGCGCTCCGGCTCAACGGTCTGACGCCGCGGGAGACCGAGGTCCTGGAGCTGATCGCCCGGGGCCTGTCCAACCAGGAGATCGCGGAGCGCCTCGTGCTCGCCGAGCAGACGGTGAAGACCCACATCGGGCGGGTCCTCGCCAAGCTCGACCTGCGGGACCGCGCCCAGGCGGTGGTCTTCGCCTACGAGTCGGGCCTGGTGACCCCCGGGGGATGACCCCACCCCCCGCCGGGGGACACCTCCTCGTCCGCCCCCTACCCCGGTAGGGGGCGGGAGTTGGCTCCCCGGTGTGACGTGCCGTCACCCACCCCCTTCCTACCTTCCTCTCGCCGACGACGAGAGCGAGGGAGGGCGGGCATGGGCCGCGCGACGAGGACCCTGATCACCGCAGCCGTGGTGACGGCGGTGGTGGGAGGAACGGCGGGCTGGGCGTCCGGCACCGCGCAGGAGCCGGTCACCGGGCCGCCGCCCGGGACCGCCGAGTGGCGGGCCGCGGGCCTGCCGGACCCGGAGCGGACGGACCCGGCGGGGATCGCCCGCTTCTTCGCCGGGCTCGCCCCGGCCGAGCGGCGGAAGCTGGCGCGGACGCACCCGACGGTGGTCGGGAACCTGGACGGGGCGCCCCCGGAGCTGCGGTACGAGGCCAACTCCCGCACCTCGCAGGGGCGTTACCCCGGGGCACGGGTCCTCGCGTACGACCCGCGCGGCCGGGGCCAGGCGGTCCTGGTCTACGGGGACCTGGCGCGGGCCGAGCGGGTGGCGGTGCTGGTGCCCGGCTCCGACGTCGACGCCGGGCGGATGGACTCCCTCACCCGGAAGGCCACCGCCCTGCGGGAGGCGACCGGCGGGCGCGCGGCCGTCGTCGCCTGGGCCGGCTACACCACCCCGGTCGGCGTCGGGCTCGACGCCGCCTCGGGCGAGCTGGCGGAGGCGGGCGCCGGGCGGCTGGCCCGGTTCGCGGAGGGGCTGCGGGCCGCCGGGGTGCGGACCGAGCCGTCCCTGTTCTGCCACAGCTACGGCTCCGTCGTCTGCGGTCTCGCCGCGCACGGCCTGAAGGCCAAGGACCTGGTGGTGTTCGGCTCCCCCGGCATGCGGGCGGAGAACGTCGCCGCGCTGCGGACGACGGCCCGGGTGTGGGCCGCGAAGGACCCCACGGACTGGATCGACCGGGTGCCGAACGTGGCCGTGGCCGGGCTCGGCCACGGCACCGACCCCACCGACCCGGCCTTCGGCGCCCGGCCGGTGCCCGCCGGGGACGCGGACGGCCACGACGGCTACTTCGCGCCCGGCACCTCCTCGCTGCGCGCCTTCGCCGCGATCGCCGAGGGAGGCGTCCGATGAAGACCCTGATCCGGAGGATCGAGGCCGGCACCCCCGCCCACCGGGACCGGGCCGTGGACGGGCTGCGGGCCCTCGCGCTGCTCGCCGTGCCCACCGGGCACTGGCTGCTCGGCGGGTTCACGCTCTCCGCCGACGGCGCGCTCCACAACGCCTCGCCGCTCTCCGCGTTCGGCGCGCTCGCCCCGGCGAGCTGGATCCTCCAGATGCTGGGGATCTTCTTCCTGGTCGGCGGGTACGCCTCCGTCCTGTCCTACCGGCGGCGGACCGGCTCCACCCGGGCGTGGCTCGGCGGGCGGCTCGCCCGGCTCGGCCGGCCGGTGCTCGGGGTGACCGCCGTGTGGGCGGCGCTGCTGCCGCTGCTCCACCACGGCCTCGGGGTGCCGGTGGACACCCTGCGGACGGCGTCCACGCTGGTGGTCCAGCCGCTGTGGTTCGTCGGGGTGTACACGGTGGTGACGGCGCTGACGCCGCTGTGCGTGCGGGCCGCGGGCCGGTTCGGGGCGTGGTCGGCGGCGCCGCTGCTCGGCTCGGTCGCCGTCGTGGACTTCCTGCGGTACGGCCCGTACGCGGACGCCGTGCCGTCCTGGCTGAGCGTGCTGAACATCCTGCCGGGGTGGCTCTTCGCGTACCAGCTCGGCGTCGCCTGGGGCGAGGGCCGGGTGGGCCGCCGGCACGCCTGGACGCTGCTGCTCGGCGGGGCGGCGCTCTTCGCCGCGCTGCTGCTGGTCTTCGGCTACCCGGCGTCGATGGTCGGCGTCCCCGGCGAGGCCCGGACCAACTCGCACCCGCCGTCGCTGCTGGTCCTGGCGCTCGCCGCCGCGCAGAGCGGGGCCGCGGTCCTGCTGCGTGACCGGCTCGGCCGGTGGCTGCGGCGGCCCGCGCTGTGGGCGCCGGTCGTGGTGATCAACCTGTCGGCGATGACGATCCTGTGCTGGCACCAGACGGCGATGCTCGCGGCGGCGGTCCCCGCCTCGTACCTGGGCGAGGTGCCCGGTCTCGTCGGGGCGCCGGACTCGGTCGGCTGGATCCTGGCCCGGCTGGCGTGGATGCCGGTCTTCGCCGGACTGCTCGTGCTGATCGGCCGGTACGCGCGCGGCTTCGAGTCGCCGTGGGCGCGCACCGGTCCGGCCCGCCGCGCGCTCGCGGGCGTGCTCGCGGCGGGGTTCGCGGTCTTCGCCCTGGGCCTGGCGTGAGGCCCCGGCCCGGGCCCCGGGCGTCAGTCCTCGCGGGCGGCCGAGGTGAAGCTCATGTCCGGGTAGCGGTCGCCCGCCACCAGACCGGCCAGCGGCTCCAGTGCGGCGCGTTCGGCCCCGGTGAGGGTGATGCGGGTGGCGGCGGCGTTCTCCTCCAGGCGGGCCCGCCTGCGGGTGCCGGGGATGGGGACGACGGTGAGGCCGTGGACGGCGGCGCGCTGCTGCACCCAGGCGAGGGCGATCTGCGCGGGCGTCGCCCCGTGGGCGGCGGCGATCTCCCGGACCGGGGCGAGGAGGGCCGCGTTCCGTTCGGCGTTCTCGCCGGTGAAGCGGGGCTGGTGCGCGCGGAAGTCGCCGGCCGGGAGGTCCTTGCCGGCGTCGGTGAAGGCGCCGGTGAGGAAGCCGCGGCCGAGCGGCGAGTACGGCACGAAGGTGACGCCCAGCTCCGCGGCGGCGGGCACGGCGGAGCGCTCGACGTCCCGGGAGAAGAGCGACCACTCGGACTGGAGGGCGGCGATCGGGTGGACGGCGTGCGCCTCGCGCAGCTCCGCCCCGGTGACCTCGCTCAGGCCGAGGTGCCGCACCTTGCCCTCGGCGACGAGTTCGGCCATCGCGCCGACGGACTCGGCGAGGGGGACCCGCGGGTCGCGGCGGTGCATGTAGTAGAGGTCGATGGTGTCGACGCCGAGCCGGCGCAGGCTGCCCTCGACGGCCTGCCGGACGTAGGCGCGGTCGTTGCGGATGCCGCGGTGGGCGGGCCGCTCGGGGTCGCGGTGGATGGCGAACTTGGTGGCGATGGTGATCTCGTCGCGGTGGGCGGCGAGGAAGGGGGCGAGGAACTCCTCGTTGGCGCCGCTGCCGTACATGTCGGCGGTGTCGATCAGGGTGACGCCGGCCTCCAGGGCCGCGTCGAGGGTGTCGCGGGCGGCGGCCTCGTCGGTGTCGCCGTAGAACTCGCTGATGCCCATGGCGCCGAAGCCCTGGACGCCGATCTCCGGTCCGTCCGGGCCGCCGAGGCGTACGGTGTCGATCCTGTCGCTCATGAGGAGGGGCCTCCGCAGGTGGTTCCGTAGTGATCGATCTTGACGTCGAGCACGGCGAGCGCGGACCGGAGCTCGGCGATCCGGTCCAGGACGTCGCGGCGGGTGGCCTCCAGGAGGGCCCGGCGCTCCGCGTGGGTGTGGTCGCCCTCGCGCACCAGCTCGGCGTAGCGGACCATGTCCGCGACCGGCATCCCGGTCAGCCGCAGCTTGCCGACGAAGGCCAGCCAGGCGAGGTCCCGCTCGGTGAAGCGGCGCTGCCCGGTGTGCGACCGGTCGACGTGCGGCATCAGGCCGATCCGTTCGTACCAGCGCAGCGTGTGGGCGCTGAGCCCGGTCAGGGCGGCCACTTCGCTGATGGTGTAGCGGTCCCGCCCGGCAAGCCCGGTCGTGCTCTCGATCACGCTCATGCCCCCACGCTAGAAGGTTGGAGTGCACTCCAAGCAAGTAGGCTCGGGCCCATGGAGAGCAGCAGCGTGCCCAGCCTGGCGGCGATCGAGAACTGGCCCGTCCCCACCGCGGCGGCGGCCGTGGTCCGTGCGGACGGCACGGTGGCCGGGAGCCACGGGCCGACCGGGCACCGCTTCCCGCTCGCCTCGGTGACCAAGCCGCTGGCGGCGTACGCGGTGCTCGTCGCGTACGAGGAGGGGGCGATCGACCTCGACGAGCCGGCCGGCCCGGAGGGCGCGACCGTGCGGCACCTGCTCGCCCACACCTCGGGGCTCGCCTTCGACGAGAACCGGGTGCAGGCCGCGCCCGGCACCCGCCGGATCTACTCCAACACCGGCTTCGAGGTCCTGGGCGACCTGGTCGCCAAGGCCACCGACATCCCCTTCGCCGACTACCTGCACCAGGCGGTCCTGGAGCCGCTGGGCATGGCAAGCACGACGCTCGACGGCTCGCCCGCCAAGGACGCGGTGTCGACCGTGGACGACCTGGTGCGGTTCGCGGCCGAGGTGCAGGCGCCCCGGCTGCTCGACGCCCGCACGGTGCTGGACGCGATGACGGTGACGTACCCGGGGCTGACCGGCATCCTGCCCGGTTACGGGCACCAGCGGCCGAACGACTGGGGCCTCGGCTTCGAGATCCGGGGCGCCAAGGCCCCGCACTGGACCGGCACCACGTCCTCGCCGCGCACCTTCGGCCACTTCGGCCAGTCCGGCACCTTCCTGTGGATCGACCCGGACGCGCGGGCCGCGTGCGTGGCGCTCACGGACCGGGCCTTCGGGCCGTGGGCGATCGAGGCGTGGACGCCGTTCACGGACGCGGTCCTCGCGGACCTGCGCCGCTGACGGGGGCCCGCTAGGGCTCGCAGGTCGTCGCGGGCAGCGGGCCGTCCGGGCCCGTGACGGTCACCTCGCGGGCGCCGCCGCGGTCGACGGCGTACGCGGCCGTGCACACCAGCTGGGCGACCGCGCGCTCCGACAGCTCCTGGACCAGGAACGGGGTCTGGAGCCGTATCCCGCCGCCGTCCTCGGACTCGACGCGGACGGGCTCCCGGCTCCTGGGCAGCTCCGTGGTGAGGCCCGCCTGCGTCTCGGCGCCGCCCGGGCCGGCCAGCAGGGCGGCGAGGACCTTCACGGTGGCCAGGCCGGGGACGATCGGATGGGTCAGGTCGACCGGCGCGCGGGCGTCGAGGTGCTCGGAGTCCGCGTGCTCCCCCGCCTCGACGGGATGCGTGGGCACGGGGTCGGGGACGAAGGAGCCGCCGCCGTCCCGGGCGACCGGCATCAGCGCGCCGTCGGGGCCGAGGAACCAGAGCAGCATCCGGCCCTCGGGGAACGGCTGCACGTCGACGCTCGGCGCCTCCCCCGCCTCCACGACGTCGCTGCCCTGGATGCCGCAGCCGGCGAGCAGCGCCAGCGCGGCGGCGGCGAGCGGCGCGCACCGCCGGGAGCGGCGCCTCACAGCGGGATCCTGACCGTGAACACGGCGCCGCCGGCCGGGTGGTTGGCGGCCTCCACGGTGCCGCCGTGCAGGTGGACGTTCTCCTGGGTGATCGCCAGGCCGAGGCCGCTGCCGGCGGAGCGGGCGCGCGCCGGGTCGGCCTTGTAGAAGCGCTCGAAGACGTGCGGCAGGACGTCCGGGTGGATGCCGGGGCCGCGGTCGGAGACCTGGACGACGAGGGTGCCCCCGCCGTCGGTGCCGGCCTCGTCGTCGACGTACACCCGGACCGTGACGAGCGGCCTGCCGTGCCGCAGCGCGTTGCCGACCAGGTTGGCGACGACGACGTCGAAGCGGCGGGGGTCGAGGCGGGCCCGGATGCCCTCCCCGAGGGCCGCGTGGACCTGCTCCGGATCGGTCCAGCGCCGGCCGGCGAGGGTCCGGCGGACGCAGTCGGCGACGTCGACCTCGTCGGTGTGGAGCTCGGCGGCGCGGGCGTCGAAGCGGGAGATCTCCATCAGGTCCTCGACGAGCACGGCGAGCTTGACCGTCTCGGCGCTGATCAGCCGGACCGCGCGGGCGGTGTCGCTGTCCAGCGCGCCCGCGTCCTCGTCCAGCACCTCGGTGACGGCGAGCATCCCGGCGAGCGGGGTGCGCAGCTCGTGCGAGACGTCGGAGGCGAAGCGGCGGGCGCGGGCCTCGGCGCGGCGCAGCTCGGCGACGGAGCGCTCCAGTTCGGCGGCGGACTCGTTGAAGGTGCGGGCCAGGTCGGCGAGTTCGTCGCTGCCCTTGGCGTGGATGCGGGTGTCGAGGCGGCCCCGGCCCATGCTGTGGGCGGCGGCGCGGAGTTCGCGGACCGGGCGGAGGACCCCGCGGGCGGCGAGCAGCGCCGGGATCAGGGCGATGGCGAGGGCGGGCAGGGCCCCGTCGCGGGCGGCGGTGACCATGGCCTCGACGTTCGCCTCCTCCTCGCGCAGCTCCATGACGGCGTAGAGGACGAGGCCGGTGGGCCGGGGGTCGATGGTCTTGTCGGCGTGGACGCGGAAGAGGGCGGGGACGCCGATCGTCAGGTAGGGGGTGCCGTTCTTCACGACCCGCTGGAAGGCGGTGTGCGGGGTGCCCTCGCGGCTGTGGGCGCGGGCCTTGAGCTCGGGGGTGAGGACGGTGGACTCGGGGCGGTCGGCGGAGGAGACGCGGAGGCTGCCGTACTCGGCGTAGACCCGCCAGGCGCGGGACTTGCCCTGGCGGGCGATGGTCCGGAGGGAGTCGCGGAGCTGGTCCTCGCCGAGGGGCAGGCTGATGTTGAGGGCGTCGACCTGCTCGCGGAAGGCGGAGACGGCGGTGTTCTGCGTCTGCTCCAGGATGGCGCTGCGGGCGGCCCGGTAGGTGAGGGCGGCGGTGGTGCCGCAGCCGACGGCGGCGACCAGGAGGAAGGCGAAGACCATCCGGGTGCGCAGGCCGAACGGGCGGGGGCGGCGGAACCGGGCGCGGGCCCGGCGCCGGGGCGCGGCCGGCTCCGGTGCCGGGGTGGTGTCCGGTTCCCCGCCGGGGTGCACGCAGGCCCTCACAGCGGTCCGAAGCGGTAGCCGAAGCCGCGCAGGGTCTGGATGTAGCGGGGTTCGCCGGGGGTGTCCTCGACCTTGGCGCGCAGCCGCCGCACGCAGGCGTCCACGAGACGGGCGTCGCCGTGGTAGTTGTGCTCCCAGACGTGCTCCAGGAGCTGCTGGCGGCTGAAGACCTGCTCGGGGGCGGCGGTCAGGTGGAGCAGGAGCTTGAGCTCGGAGGGGGCGAGGGCGAGCCGTTCGCCGTTCTTGGCGACGGTGAGGCCGGCCCGGTCGACGGCGAGGGCGCCGTGGTGCTCGACGGCGGGGCGGCCGCCGCCGGGTTCCTCGATGCGGCGCAGGACGGCGCGGATGCGGGCCTCGATGACCTCGGTGCGGGCCGGTTTGACGATGTAGTCGTCGGCGCCGGCCTCCAGGCCGACGACGACGTCGAAGTCGTCGCCGCGGGCGGTGAGCATGATGATCGGGAGCTGGCTGCTCTCGCGGACCCGGCGGCAGACCTGGACGCCGTTCATGCCGGGCAGCATGAGGTCGAGCAGCAGCAGGTCGGGGCGGAACTCGCCGAGGGCGGCGAGGCCGGCCTCCCCGGTGGCGGCGGTGCGCACCTCGTGCCCGCGGCGCCGGAGCCCGAGCTCGACGCCTTCGCGGACCGAGGGGTCGTCTTCGATGAGGAGCACGCGAGGCATTCGTGGAGTATCCCAAGGTCGGTGGGGGTCCCCGCGCGGGGGTTCCCCCGGAGGTCAGGTCCGGCGGGTGAGCCTGCCGGCCGCGGTCGCGAGCAGGGCGGAGACCTCGGTGAGGCGCAGCGGCCGGGCGAGGACGGCGAAGGTGCCGAGGACGGCGACCGCGCCGGCGAGTCCGGAGACGACGGCCCCGGCGGGGGCGGTTCCGTCGGCGGCGAAGAGGCCGTAGCCGGCGGCGGGGACGGCGGCGAGCAGCAGCCGGCCGAGGCCGTCGCCGCCGCCGTCGGCGGCCGGGAGGCGCCGCCGGAGGACGTACGCGGTGAGCGCCCAGCCCGCCCACAGGGCGAGCGAGTAGCCGGCGGCCATGCCGGTGACGGCCCAGCGGTCGGGGAGCCAGTGGTGCGAGGCGAGGGAGAGCAGCGCGTTGAGGCCGGCGATCACCAGGTTGAGCAGGAAGGGGGTGCGGGTGTCGCGGAGCGCGTAGAAGGCGCGGGTGCACACGTACTGCCCGGAGAGGGCGATCAGGCCGGGGGCGAGGGCCATCAGCGGCCAGGCCATGGCGCGGACGTCGGCGGCGTCGGTGGCGCCGTACCCGAAGACGGCGTCCATCAGCGGGACGGCGAGGGCGAGGAGGGCGCAGGCGGCGGGGACGACGGCGGCGGCGGTGGTGCGCTGGGCGTAGCCGACGTCCCGGCGGACGGCGGCGAGGTCGCCGTCGGCGGCGGCGCCGCTCATCCGGGGCATGAGGGCGGTGACCAGGGAGACGGTGACGATGCCGTGCGGGACGGCCCACAGCAGGTAGGCGTTGTTGTAGGCGGCGAGACCCGTGCCGCCGGCGGGGAATTCCCTGCCGGCGGAGGTGGCGACCCAGGTGGTGACCCAGTAGGCGGCCTGGTTGGTGGCGACGAGCAGGACGAGCCAGCCGGCGGCGCGCAGCGGGGCGGTGAGCCCGCTGCCGCGCCAGTCGAAGCGGGGCCGGAAGCGGAAGCGGGCGGCGCGCAGCGAGGGCAGCAGGGCGAGGGCCTGGGCGGCGATGCCGGCGGTGGTGCCCCAGCCGAGGAGGGCGGTCTCGCCGGGGGTGAGCTCGCCGCCGTCGCTCACCGCGAGGAAGAGGCCGAAGACGGCGACGACCACGACGTTGTTGAGGACCGGGGCCCACATCATGGCGCCGAACCGGCCGCGGGCGTTGAGGACCTGCCCGAGGAGGGTGAAGAGGCCGAGGAAGAGGATCTGCGGGAGGCACGCGCGCGTGAAGGCGATCGTCAGGTCCCGCTGGCCGCCGTCGTAGTCGGTGTACGCGTCGACGAGGGCGGGCGCGGCGAGGACGGCGGCGGCGGTGAGGGCCACGAGGGCGAGCGCGCAGAGGGTGAGGAGGCGGTCGGTGTAGGCGGCGCCGCCGTCCTCGTGCTCCTTGGCGGCCTTGACCAGTTCGGGCACGAAGACGGCGTTGAGGGCGCCGCCGAGGAGCAGGGTGTAGACGATGGTGGGGACGGAGTTGCCGACCGCGTAGCCGTCGGCGACGAGGCCCGCGCCGAGCGCGGCGGCGACGACGGCGGCGCGGACGAAGCCGGTGGCGCGGGAGACCAGCGAGCCGGCCGCCATGAGGGCGCCGCTGCGCAGCGCGGACGGCTGCTTCCGCCGGTCCCGCGCGGGCGGTGCGAGGGTGGTGCCGGTGCTCATCGGCGGTTCAGGTAGGCCTGGAAGGCGCGGTACAGCGCCTGGTTGGTCGTGCCGTGCATCGGTGTCTCCCACTCCCCCAGCGTCTCGACGACCTGTCCGCCCGTGCCGAGCTTCCAGCGCAGCAGCCCGTGGGCGCGGTCGTCCGGATCGAGGGTGGAGGGTACCCCGCGCAGGTCGTAGACGTCGGCGCCGAGGGCGTGGGCGTCGAGCAGCATCCGCCACTGGAGGGCGTTGGAGGGGCGGACCTCGCGGCGGTGGTCGGCGGAGGCGCCGGTCTGGTACCAGACCCGGCGGCCGACGGTGATCATGGTGTGGGCGGCGAGGACCTCGCCCTCGTGGCGGGCGAGGTAGAGCTTCATCCGGCCGGCGTGCTCGGCGTTGAGGACGGCGTACTGGCGCTCGTAGTACGCGAGCGAGCGGCCGAGCCGGAAGCCGTCGCGCTCCTCGGTGATCCTCAGCAGGCGGTGGAACTCGGGCAGGTCGGCGGCGGAGCCGACGGTGATCTCGACGCCGGACTTGCGGGCCTTGCGGACGTTGCGCCGCCACTCCTGGTTGAGGCCGGACCACAGGTCGTCGGGGGTGCGGCCGGTGAGCGGGACCTGGAAGACGTGCCGGGGCTGGGCGTCGGCGCCGTCCTCGGAGTCGCCGCCGCAGCGCTTCCAGCCGCGGGCGCGGAGCCGTTCGGCGACGGCGGTGCCGAGCGGGTCGACCTCGTCGGCGAGGACGTCGCCGAGCCGGCGGCCGGGGCCGGTGGCGGCCTTGACGGTGGGGGCGGTCCAGCGGCGGTGGGCGGGGCCGGGGCCGATGCGCACGGCGAAGGCGCCGGAGGCCCGCAGGTGGGCGAGGAGCGGGTCGAGCCAGCGGTCGAGGTCGGGGTCGGCCCAGTCGGCGACGGGTCCCTCGGGGAGGTAGGCGAAGTGCTTGCGGGTGCCGGGGAAGGCCCGGAGCAGGACGAGGGCGACGCCGGTGAGGTCGCCGGACTCCGGCCCCCAGCCTATGAGCTGGTGGGTCCAGCCCTCCTTCACCTGCGCCCAGGCGGGGAGTTGGAGGAAGCTGGGTCCGTCCGGCCCCGTGCCGCGGGACGCGAGGAAGGCGCGGTACGCCTCCGGGGTCACGGGGCCGAGCCGGAGCGGGCCGGCGGGCGCGGCGGCGGGGCGGCGCTTCACGGGTGCGGGCGTCACGAGCAGCGCTGACACAACGGGAGCCTCCTTGGTTCGGCCGCCCCCCGGTGGCGCGGCGCACAGCAGGCTCACAGCCGGATGAGACCGCTCCGCGCGGCGTGTGTGACGGGACGGTGACCGTTCCTCACCAGCCGCCGTCACATGGGCCCCGGGCCGGGCGGGGGACGGCGGGGGCGGCCTAGAGTCCGGGCATCCCACCCTTTTCCCTCTCTTCCGGAGGTGCTCCGTGCCGCCGATACGCACGTCCCGGCCCGCTCTCGCCGCCGTCGCCCTCGCCGTCTCCCTGACGGCCTGCACGGCCCAGGCCGCGAGCGGCCCCGGCTCCTCGGCCGCCCCCTCGCGGGGGGCCGCGCAGGACGGGCCGTCCGCGAAGGTGTCCGTCGTGGACCCGGCGGCCGGGCGGCCGGTGACGGTGACGGCGGCCGGCGGGACCCTCGCGTCGGTGACCGTCACGGACGCGGAGGGCGGCCGGCTGGCCGGCCGGGTCGCCGGGGGCGGGGCCCGCTGGACCTCGGACCGCAAGGCGGTGCCGGGCGCCGCGTACACGGTCGAGGCCGTCACCCGTACCGCCGGCGGGAAGGAGACCACGACCCGGTCCTCCTTCACCACGGCGGAGGCGGAGCGGGTCAACAGGCTGACGCTGGCGCCGGGGAAGAACACCACCGTCGGCGTCGGGCAGCCGCTGTCGATCGTCTTCGACCGACCGGTGCGGAAGAAGGCCGACGTGGAGCGGCAGTTGAAGGTCACCACGTCGAACGGGACCGAGGGGTCGTGGGGCTGGGTGACCGACCACTCCGGCCGGGACCGGGTGGACTGGCGGCCCCGGGAGTACTGGAAGCCGGGCACGAAGGTCACCCTGGAGGCCGACCTGAACGGGACGGACTCGGGCGACGGCTGGTTCGTGCGGGACTACCGGACCGGCTTCACCGTCGGCGCGGCGCAGGTCGTGAAGGTGGACCTGGACGCGAAGCGGCTGACGCTGGTGAAGGACGGGCGGACGGTCCGCACGATCCCCGTCTCCGGCGGCACTCCGGGCGGCGACAAGCGGTCGTGGCGGGGGACGGCCGTGCTGATGGCGAAGGAGGGGACCATCAACATGAACTCGGAGACGGTCGGCCTCGGCGACGCCTACGACAAGATGGTCGACTACTCGATGCGGCTGACCTGGTCGGGCATGTACGCGCACGCGGCCCCGTGGAACGCGGCGTACTTCGGGAAGGCGAACCGGAGCTCCGGCTGCATCGGCATGAGCGACGCGGACGCCGCCTCCTTCTACGCCCAGGTGCGGGTCGGCGACCCGTTCGAGATCCGGGGCGCCGACACGAAGGGCGTCGTCGCGGAGGGCAACGGGTACGGGGCGTGGAACCTGTCCTGGGCGCGGTGGAAGGAGAAGAGCGCGCTGGGCTGAAGGCCCTCAGGCACGCGCCTCCCAGACCAGTGCCTCCGCGTCGGCCGTCGCCCGGAGCGTCAGGTCCCGCGCGTCCGTGGCGCGTGCCGCGTCGCCCTCCGCCAGCTCCTCGCCCGCCAGGGCGACCGCGCCCCGGACGACGTGGACGTACAGGACGTCCGCGTCCGGGAGCGCCGCCTCCTCGCCCCGCGCCAGGCGGTGGACGTGGAGGGCGGCCCCCGCCGCCGGTAGGGCGTACGGGCCCCGGAGGCCGCGGACCAGGCCGTACGCCGGCTCCCCGCCGGGTTCGCGGGGGGCCAGCCACATCTGGACGAAGGTCAGCGGGTCCGGGCCGTCGTTGCGCTCGACGTGCCGGACGCCGGCCGCCGAGGAGAGGTGCTGGAGGTCGCCGGGGCGGACGACCGTCTCGCGGCCCGTCGTGTCGCGGTGGGTGAGCTCGCCCTCGACCACCCACGTCACGATCTCCGTGTGGGAGTGGGGGTGCTCGTCGAAGCCGGCGCCGGGGGCCAGGCGCTCCTCGTTGACGGCGAGGAGGGGGCCGAAGCGCAGGTTGTCGGGGTCGTAGTACGGCCCGAAGGACAGGGCGTGCCGGGTCTCGATCCCGGCCTCGGGGTCGCCGCCCGGGTACCGGTCGCCGGCGCGCTGGATGCGTATCACCCCACGTACGGTAGCGCGGCCCGCGCGGACGAAACCGCCCCGACGGCGCACCCCGGCGCCCGGATGAGGCAGTCTTGTCCCGTGTCTGAACCCGTGAACGCCGCCCACCCGCACGCAGCGACCCTGAAGCGACTCGAACAGTCTTCCGGGCGGCTGGCCGCGAACGCCATCGCCCGCATGGACGAGACGCTGCCGTGGTACCGGGCGATGCCGCCCGAGAACCGCTCGTGGATCGGACTGGTCGCGCAGGCGGGCATCGCGGCGTTCACCGAGTGGTTCCGGCACCCGGAGACGCCGCAGGCGATCTCGACGGACGTCTTCGGCACCGCGCCGCGCGAGCTGACCCGGGCGATCACGCTGCGGCAGACCGTGGAGATGGTCCGGACGACGATCGAGGTCATGGAGGCGGCGATCGAGGAGGTCGCGGCCCCCGGCGACGAGTCGGTGCTGCGCGAGGCGCTCCTCGTCTACGCGCGGGAGATCGCCTTCGCGACCGCGCAGGTCTACGCGCAGGCGGCGGAGGCGCGCGGCGCCTGGGACGCGCGCCTGGAGTCGCTGGTGGTGAACGCGGTGCTGTCCGGCGAGGCCGACGAGGGCGCCGTGTCGCGGGCCGCCGCGCTCGGCTGGAACTCGCCGGACCACGTGTGCGTCGTCCTCGGCACCGCCCCGGACGGGGACAGCGAGCTGACCGTGGAGGCGATCCGGCGGGCCGCCCGGCACGCCAAGCTCCAGGTGCTCACGGGGGTGCTCGGCGACCGGCTGGTGGTGATCGCGGGCGGCTCCGACAATCCGCTCGGGGTGGCGAAGGCGCTGATCGGGCCGTACGCGCCGGGGCCGGTGGTGGCCGGCCCCGTGGTGCCCGACCTGCTGGCGGCGACCCGGTCCGCGCAGGCCGCCGCGGCCGGCCTGAAGGCGTGCACGGCGTGGCAGGACGCGCCCCGGCCGGTGCTCGCGGACGACCTGCTGCCGGAGCGCGCCATCGCCTCGGACCCCTCGGCACGCGAGCAGCTGGTGGAGGAGATCTACAGACCGCTGGAAGAAGCGGGCTCGGCCCTGCTGGAAACTCTGAGTGTCTATCTGGAGCAGGCCAGCAGCCTCGAAGGCGCGGCGAGGATGCTCTTCGTCCACCCGAACACCGTGCGCTACCGGCTCCGACGTGTGACCGACGTCACCGGCTGGTCGCCTTCCGACGTCCGTTCCGCCTTCACCCTGCGGATCGCCCTGATCCTCGGACGCTTGGCCGACGCGGACGGCCAGTCCTAGACTTTTGTCGGACACCAACAATTAGCCTGACGGTTCTTCGTCCCAGTCCCCACGGGCGCCGGACACCGTCCCCAAGAGAGAGTGTGAGGGTGCTCGTACTCGTCGCTCCCGGCCAAGGCGCCCAGACGCCCGGCTTCCTGACTCCCTGGCTCGAACTCCCCGGCGCCGCCGACCGCCTCGCGGCCTGGTCCGACGCCATCGGGCTCGACCTCGTCCACTACGGCACGAAGGCGGACGCGGACGAGATCCGCGACACCGCCGTGGCCCAGCCGCTGCTCGTCGCGGCCGGCCTCCTCTCCGCCGCCGCCCTCGGCGAGGTGGCGCCCGGCGCCGTCGCCGGGCACAGCGTCGGCGAGTTCACCGCCGCCGCCTTCGCGGGCGTCCTCGACGACACCGCCGCCCTGAAGCTGGTCCGCACCCGCGGCCTGGCTATGGCCGACGCGGCCGCGATCGCCCCGACCGGCATGGCGGCGCTGCTCGGCGGCGACCCCGAGGTGACCGTCCCGCACCTGGAGAAGCTCGGCCTGACCCCGGCCAACGTGAACGGCGCGGGCCAGATCGTGGCCGCCGGCACCCTGGAGCAGCTGGCCGCCCTGGAGGCGGACCGCCCCGAGGGCGTCCGCCGGGTCGTCGCGCTCAAGGTCGCCGGCGCCTTCCACACCCACCACATGGCCCCCGCGGTCGCCACCCTGGAGGCGGCGGCCGAGGAGCTGTCCCCGGCCGACCCGACCGTGCCGTACGTCTCCAACAAGGACGGCCGGACCGTCGACACCGGCGCGGAGGTCCTCTCCCGTCTGGTCGGCCAGGTCGCCAACCCGGTCCGCTGGGACCTGTGCATGGAGACCTTCCAGGCCCTCGGCGCCACCGCGCTGATCGAGGTCTGCCCCGGCGGCACCCTCACCGGCATCGCCAAGCGGGCGCTCCCGGGCGTGGCCACCGTGGCCCTCAAGACCCCCGACGACCTGGACGCGGCCCGTACGCTCGTCGCCGAGCACACGGCCGTCTGACGAGGAGTGTCGAGAAGCATGTCGAAGATCAAGCCCAGCAAGGGCGCCCCGTACGCGCGGATCATGGGTGTCGGCGGCTACCGCCCCTCCCGGGTCGTGCCCAACGAGGTGATCCTCGAGAAGATCGACTCGTCCGACGAGTGGATCCGCTCGCGCTCGGGCATCGCCACCCGCCACTGGGCCTCCCCGGAGGAGACCGTCACCGCCATGTCGGTGGAGGCCTCCGGCAAGGCGATCGCCGAGGCCGGGATCTCCCCGGAGCAGATCGACGCCGTCGTCGTCTCCACCGTCTCGCACTTCAAGCAGACCCCGGCCGTCGCCACCGAGATCGCCGACAAGATCGGCGCCGGCAAGCCGGCCGCGTTCGACATCTCCGCCGGCTGCGCGGGCTTCGGCTACGGCCTGACCCTCGCCAAGGGCATGATCGTCGAGGGCTCCGCGGAGCACGTCCTCGTGATCGGCGTGGAGCGGCTGAGCGACCTGACGGACCTGGAGGACCGCGCGACGGCCTTCCTGTTCGGCGACGGCGCCGGCGCGGTCGTGGTCGGCCCCTCCGACGTCCCGCACATCGGCCCCACCGTCTGGGGTTCCGAGGGCGACAAGTCGGAGACGATCAAGCAGACCGTCCCGTGGAACGAGTTCCACGTGGGCGACGTCTCGAAGCTCCCCCTCAACGAGGCGGGGGAGATCAAGTTCCCCGCCATCACGCAGGAGGGCCAGGCGGTCTTCCGCTGGGCCGTCTTCGAGATGGCGAAGGTGGCCCAGCAGGCGCTCGACGCCGCCGGCATCACGGCGGACGACCTGGACGTCTTCATCCCGCACCAGGCCAACATGCGGATCATCGACTCGATGGTGAAGACCCTGAAGCTGCCGGAGCACGTCACGGTCGCCCGTGACGTGGAGACGACCGGCAACACCTCGGCCGCCTCGATCCCGCTCGCGATGGAGCGGCTCCTGGCGACCGGACAGGCGAAGAGCGGCGACACCGCGCTCGTCATCGGCTTCGGGGCGGGTCTCGTGTTCGCCGCGACGGTCGTTACTCTCCCCTAGGCGACCGGGACCTCCCGGAAGCCCCCCTTTACCGAAGTAATCGCACGAAGGAGCGCCACTATGGCTCACACCCAGGAAGAGATCGTCAAGGGTCTCGCCGAGATCGTGAACGAGATCGCGGGCATCCCGGTCGAGGACGTCCAGACGGACAAGTCCTTCACCGACGACCTGGACGTCGACTCCCTGTCCATGGTCGAGGTCGTCGTCGCCGCCGAGGAGCGCTTCGGCGTCAAGATCCCCGACGAGGACGTCAAGGGCCTCAAGACCGTGGGCGACGCCGTCGACTACATCCTCAAGCACCAGGCCTGATTCGGCCCTGGTGGACCAGGCCCCCCGGGGCCCGGTCCCCGCTGATTCGGACCGCCACCCGGCGGTGGCGCCGTCTTTCGACCATCACACACATGGAGAACGAATTCCTGTGAGCTCGACCAATCGCACCGTGGTCGTCACCGGTATCGGCGCAACCACACCGCTGGGTGGCGACTCCGCATCGACCTGGGAAGGTCTTCTTGCGGGACGCTCCGGCGTCAAGCCCCTGGAGGGCGAGCGCTTCGCCGAACTGCCCGTCCAGATCGCCGCGCTGGCCGCGGTCGACCCCGGCGAGGTCCTGCCCCGTCCGCTCGCCCGCAAGCTGGACCGCTCGGCGCAGTTCGCGCTGATCGCGGCCCGCGAGGCGTGGGCCGACGCGGGGTACGAGGCGCCCGCCGGCGAGGACCCGCGGATCGCCCCCGAGCGGCTCGGCTCCGTCATCGCCTCCGGCATCGGCGGCGTCACGACCCTGCTCGACCAGTACGACGTGCTCAAGGAGAAGGGCGTCCGCCGCGTCTCCCCGCACACCGTGCCCATGCTGATGCCGAACAGCCCCTCCGCCAACGTGGGTCTGGAGGTGAACGCCCGCGCCGGCGTCCACACCCCGGTCTCCGCCTGCGCGTCGGGCGCCGAGGCGATCGGCTACGCCATCGAGATGATCCGCAGCGGCCGTGCCGACGTGGTCGTCGCCGGCGGCACCGAGGCCGCGATCCACCCGCTGCCGATCGCCGCCTTCGCCAACATGATGGCGATGTCCAAGAACAACGACGAGCCGACGAAGGCCTCGCGCCCCTACGACACCGCGCGCGACGGCTTCGTCCTCGGCGAGGGCGCCGGCGTCGTGATCCTGGAGTCCGAGGAGCACGCGAAGGCCCGCGGTGCGAAGATCTACTGCGAGGCGCTGGGCCAGGGCCTGTCGGCCGACAGCCACCACATCGCGCAGCCCGAGCCGACCGGCCGGGGCATCGCCTCCGCGCTCCAGCACCTCCTGGACACCACCGACCTGAAGCCGTCCGAGGTCGTGCACCTCAACGCGCACGCCACGTCGACGCCGCAGGGCGACGTCGCCGAGATCAAGGCGCTGCGGAAGGTCTTCGGCGACGACCTCGACCACGTGGCGGTCTCCGCGACCAAGTCGATGACCGGTCACCTCCTCGGCGGCGCCGGCGGCATCGAGACCGTCGCGACGGTCCTGGCGCTCCACCACCGCCTGGCCCCGCCGACCATCAACGTCGACGACCTCGACCCCGAGGTCGAGGCCGACATCGTCCGCGGCGAGCCCCGCGCCCTCCCCCAGGGCACGATCGCCGCGGTGAACAACAGCTTCGGCTTCGGCGGCCACAACGTGGTCCTGGCGTTCCGCACGGTCTGACCCCCGGCCCACGCGCACGCGAGGAGGCCCGTCCCCGGATCGGGGGCGGGCCTTCGGGGTGTCAGCGGGGTTCGGTGGGGGGTGGCGGGGGCTGGGGGGCCACCGCCGCGGTCGGGGGGCGCAGGGCCTCGTAGCCGGCGATGCCGAGGGGGCCTCCGACGACGAGGCCGAGCAGGACGAGGCAGAAGGCGAGGACGTCGGTCCAGCTGTCGGCCGGGGCGGCGGGGCTCTCGTCGCGCCCGGCGGGCTTCTCCCGGCCGGGGCCGTCGGGCGCCGGCGGCTCCGGCTGGTCCGGCAGCAGGCCGCCGAAGACGGCGAAGAGGATCGCCGCGAGGATCAGCAGGCCGAAGGCCCAGGCCGCCAGGGCGCTGGTCGGGTCGCCGGTCGCCAGCCGGTAGGTGAAGCCGGCCAGCAGGACCAGGGCGGTGCCCAGGGTCACCGCCGCCAGCAGGGCGGTGACCGCACCGCCGATTCTGCGCAGACCCGTCACGACCGTCCCCCGCCCCGGCGCGCGCCCTGCGCGCCTCGGGGCGGAAGCTACCGGGCCCGGGTGAACGCGCTCAGACCACCTGGTGAAGCCAGCGGACCGGAGCGCCCTCGCCGGCGTACCGGAAGGGTTCCAGTTCGTCGTCCCACGGCTTGCCGAGGAGCTTGGCGATCTCGGCCTCCAGGACCGTCTCGCCCTGGGCGGAGCGGGCGAGCGCGGCGCGGAGCCGGTCCTCGGGGACGAGGATGTCGCCGTGCATGCCGGTGACGGCGTGGAAGATGCCCAGGTCGGGGGTGGCGCTGTAGCGCTCGCCCTCCGCGGTGGGGCAGGGCTCGGCCGTGACCTCGAAGCGGAGCATCTGCCAGCCGCGCAGGGCGGAGGCGAGTTGGGAGGCGGTGCCGGTCTCGCCCTGCCAGGAGAACTCGGCTCTCCAGGTGCCGGGCGCCGCGGGCTGGCGGATCCAGTCGAGCTGGACCCTCGCACCGAGAACACCCGCCACCGCCCATTCGACGTGCGGGCAGAGCGCGCGCGGTGCGGAGTGTACGTACAGGACTCCACGTGTCGTCACCGGGACCTCCAGTGTGGGACGAGGTGCGCCTTCCCAGCGGCCTCGGCAAACAGCATCAGGCGAAGAACTCCGCAAACCTTCTGAAAAGGGACAGCATGTGACGTGATGTAATTTACCGGAGCCGGTCGGCGCGGGCGCGCCGCTGGTTCGACGGGGGAAAAGCTACCGTGCCGCGCCGTCATCGGGGTGACGTACGGTCGGTCCGGGGGCGGGTGAACACGAAGCTTTCACTCGCCAGGAGGCCAGCAGCGCGAAGGAGGGGGCCGGTGCCGTACGGCCGACGCCGCATTCGTACCGCCGTCGCGGCCGCCGCGCTCGCGGCGGCCGTCCTCGCGGGCTGCGCCGGTGCCCCCGCGCCCGGCCCCGCCGCGACCCCGGGAGCGGCGGCCGGGACGACGGGCGGCCCGGCGGCGAGCCCGACGCCCAGCCCGACGCCGGCCTCCCGCTGGGACGCCTCCCCCGCCTCCGTCGCCGCCGTCGGCGACTCCATCACCCGGGCCTTCGACGCCTGCTCGCTGCTGGCGGACTGCCCGGAGGCGTCCTGGGCGACCGGCACGGACCCGGCGGTGAACAGCCTGGCGCTGCGCCTCCTCGGCCCCGGGCGGGTCGCCGCGCGGAGCTGGAACCTCGCCCGGAGCGGGGCGCGGGTGGCGGCGCTGCCGGAGCAGATGGCGCGGGCGGCGGCCGAGCGGCCCGAGCTGGTGACGGTGATGATCGGCGCCAACGACGCCTGCCGGCCGACCCCGGCGGGGATGACGCCGGTGGCGGAGTTCCGCCGGTCGTTCGAGGCGGCGCTGGCCCGGCTGCGGAAGGACGCCCCCGACGCGCAGGTGTACGTGGCGAGCGTGCCGGACCTGATGCGGCTGTGGGACACCGGCCGGGCGAGCCCGCTGGTGCGCAAGGTCTGGGAGCTGGGCGTCTGCGGCTCGATGCTGGCGGACCCGGAGGACCTGGGGGCGGCGGCCGGGGCGCGGCGCGCCGCCGTGCGCGACCGGGTGGTGGCGTACAACCGGGTGCTCGCCGAGGTCTGCGCCGGGGACGAGCTGTGCCGGTACGACGGCGGCGCGGTCTTCGGCTTCCGCTTCGACGGGACGCTGCTGAGCACCTGGGACTGGTTCCACCCGAGCCGCGACGGGCAGGCGCGGCTGGCGGAGCTGGCGTACCGGAGGATCACGGAGGAGTAGCCCCGGGGCGGGCGTCAGGTCCGCCCCGGGGCCGGTCGCGGGGGGGCCGGGGTCAGAGCTCCACGGTGGCGGCGAGGCGGCTGTCGGCCAGGGAGTGGGCGGCGTGGACCTCGTACCGGCCGGGGACCGGGGTCCAGGCGTGCTTCTCCTCGTCCCAGATCTCGAAGGCGCGGCGCGGGAGCGGGATCGTGGTCTCGACGGTCTCGCCGGGGGCGGCCTCGACGCCGGCGAAGGCGGCGAGCCAGCGGGCGGGGCGCTCCACCGTGTCCGCGACGGGCGCGAGGTAGAGCTGGACGGTCTCGCGGCCGGGGCGGTCGCCGGTGTTGGTGAGGCGGACGGTGACCGCCTCCGGGGTGGCCTCCAGGCGCTCGTACGACCAGGTGGTGTAGCCGAGGCCGTGGCCGAAGGGGTACGCGGGGACGGCGCCGGCCCGGTCCCAGGCGCGGTAGCCGATGAAGAGGCCCTCGGTGTAGGCGAGTTCGCCGTCGGTGGGGGTGACCTCGGTGACGGGGGCGTCGGCGAGGGCGGCGGGCCAGGTGGTGGGGAGGCGGCCGCCGGGCTCCTCGGCGCCGGTGAGGACGTCGGCGAGGGCGGCGCCGCCCTCCTGGCCGGGGAACCAGGTGAGCAGGATCGCGGCGACGTCGTCGCGCCAGGGCAGTTCGACCGGGGAGCCGGCGTTGACGACGACGACCGTGTTCGGGTTGGCGGCGGCGACGGCGCGGACCAGGTCGTCCTGGCGGCCGGGGAGGGCGAGGTCGCGCCGGTCGAAGCCCTCGGACTCGACGCGTTCGGTGGTGGCGACGACCACGACGGCGGTGTCGGCGGTGCGGGCGGCCTCGACGGCTTCGGCGATCAGTTCGTCGGGGTCGCGGCGGGGCGCGAGGTGGACGAAGGAGAACATGACCGCGGGGAGCGGGGCGGCGAACTCCTCGGCGAGGGTGTGCTTCAGGGAGACCTCGACGGTCTCGCCGGCGGTGAGCTCGACGGTGCCGCGTTCGACCGGGGAGCCGAAGAAGGCTTCGAAGGGGTCGGTCTCGGGGCCCATCTCCTGGACGCCGTCGAAGAGTTCGCGGCCGGCGACGGTGAGGGTGAAGGCGCCGAGGCCGCGGGTGCCGAAGGCGTGGGCGCCGCTCTCGCGCGGGGTGAAGACGCCGGTGACCTCGACGGAGGCGAGGGCGTCGCGGGTGACGCCGGCCGGGAGGTCGTCGCCGATCCACTGGACCTGGCCGTTGGGGAGGGTGCCCTCGCCGAGGACCTCGCCGTCGGCGTCGCGGCAGATCGCGCGGAGGGTGAAGCCCTGGCCGGCGGGGGCGAGTTCGTCGCTGGGGTCGGCGCCGACGGCGTAGGTGAGGCGTGCCCCGCCGGGAAGTTCCGCGAGGGCGGCGGTGAGGCCGTCGAGCGGGGAGACGACGTGCTCGGGGAAGACCTGGGCGGAGCCGCCGCCGAGGACGCGGGCGTCGCGGGCGGCGGCGCCGGAGAGGGCGACGGTGCCGGGCCTCAGGGGCAGCGCGCCGTTCTCGTTGCGGAGGAGGACGAAGCCGCGGCGGGCGATCTCGCGGGCGAGGGCGTCGCCGTCGATCGGGGCGGGGGGCTCGGCGACGGCGGCGGGGGCGCCTTCGAGGGCGCCGACGCGGGCGGCGAGCCGCAGCACGTTCCGTACGGCCGCGTCGACGGCGGACTCCTCGACCTCGCCGGCCCGGACGGCGGCGGCGAGCGCCTCGCCGTAGACGGTGTGCGGGCCGGGCATGGCGACGTCGAGGCCGCCGGCGACGGCGCCGGTGGTGGAGCGGGCGGCCATCCAGTCGGAGACGTTGAAGCCGTCGAAGCCCCACTCGCCGCGCAGGACCTCCTCGACGAGGTACCGGTGCTCGGTCATCGTCACGCCGTTGACCCGGTTGTAGGCGGTCATGACGCCCCAGGGGCGGGCGCCCGCGACGATCGCCTCGAAGGGGGCGAGGTAGAGCTCGCGCAGCGGGCGCGGGGCGACCTTGTTGTCGACGGTGAAGCGGTCGGTCTCGGCGTCGTTGGCGACGAAGTGCTTGACGGTGGTGCCGACGCCGCCGTCCTGCACGCCCCGCACGTAGCCGGTGCCGACGGCGCCGGTGAGGTACGGGTCCTCGCTGTACGCCTCGAAGTGGCGGCCGCCGAGCGGGGTGCGGTGCAGGTTGACGGTGGGGGCGAGGAGGACGTGGACGCCCTTGCGGCGGGCCTCCTGGGCGAGGAGCCGGCCGGCCCGGCGGGCGAGGGCGGGGTCCCAGGCGGCGGCGAGCGCGGTCGGGGACGGCAGGGCGACGGAGGGGTCGTCGGCGGTCCAGCGGACGCCGCGGACGCCGACGGGGCCGTCGGACATGACGATCGGCGCCAGCCCGATCTCCGGGACGGCGGGCAGCGACCACATGTCCCGGCCGCCGAGCAGCCAAGCCTTGGTGTCCAGGTCGAGCTGGGCGAGGGCGGCCTCGACGGCCGCCTCCCGCACGGCGTCCTCGTTCACGTCCGTACCTCCGCGTCGAAGTGCTGGTGCGGCCATCATGAACCCACCTACCGGTAGATCGGTAGGCGATGTAATCTTTTCGTTATGCAGGGCATGGCGTACGGTCCTCCCGACAGGGACCTGCGGAAAGGGGGCCGGCGATGGCACGGGCCAGGAGCGAGGAGCGCCGCGCGGAGATCCTGCGCGCCGCCCTGGAGGTGATCGCCGAGCGCGGCTACCGGGGCGCCACCCTCGGTTCCGTCGCCGAGCGCGTGGGCCTGACCCAGCAGGGCCTGCTGCACTACTTCCCCACCAAGGAGGCGCTGCTCGTCGCCGTCCTGGAGGAGCGCGACCGCTGGGACACCAGCGGCGGCCGGGACCGCGAGGGCTGGCGGCTCGACCTGCTGGAGTCGCTGGTGGAGTACAACGCGATGCGGCCCGGGATCGTGCAGACCTTCTCGGCGCTGCTCGGCGAGTCCGTCACCGAGGGGCATCCGGCCCGGGAGTTCTTCACCGAGCGGTACGCGCAGGTGCGGGCCACCATGGCGGACGTGCTGCGGCTGGAGTTCGGCGAGCGGCTGCCGGGCGGGCTGACCCCGGAGCGGGCGGCACCGCTGCTGACGGCCGTGATGGACGGCCTCCAGTACCAGTGGCTCCTGGACCCGGCCGCGGTCGACATGCCCGGCGCCTTCCGCGACTTCCTGCGCCTGCTCGCGGGCGCCGCCGAGCGGTAGGGGCGGCGTACGGGAACGGGTGCGGGGCCGGCGGGATTTGAACCCGCGGGATTACGCCGGCCAGGTCCGGCCCGCGCTCGCTCTCCCCGGGCCTCGGGGACCTCCTCGGCCCAGCTCCGCAATCGCCCGTGCTCTGCCACAGCCCCGCACCCTTCGGCCCCGCGCGCGGAGCCGATGCCCGAAGCCTAAGCCCCCCCGCCCACGGGGCGCCCGGGGTTTTCCGGCGGCCGGCGCACCCCCGCCGCCGGGTCCTCGGCGGACGGCGACGGGTCCTCGGTCAGGAGGCGGTGGGCGGCCTTCCCGGAGCGGCCGCGGGAGACGGCGGAGGAGCTGCGAGCATGGGGGCATGATTCTCGCCGCCGCCCAGTTCGCCCCTCTCGCGGGGGACATCGAGGCCAACGTCCGTACGATCGCCGGTCTGGTCCGGGAGGCCGGGGCCGCCGGCGCCCGGGTGGTCGTCTTCGCGGAGCTGTCGCTCACCGGGTACGACACCGCGCTGATCCGGGAGGACCCCGCCCTGGTGCTGACCGAGGACGACCCGCGCCTCGATCCGGTGCGCGAGGCGTGCCGGGCCGCCGGGGCGGCCGCGGTCGTCAACGGGCCGGTGCGGGGCGGGGGTCCGCTCCCGGGGCTGACCACGCTGGTGATCGGCCCGGACGGCGCGCTGCTCGCCCGCTACGACAAGCGGCACCTCTTCCACGGGCCCGAGCGGTCCACGTTCACGGCGGGCACGGCCGACGGCCGGTTCGAGCTCGACGGCGTCCGGTTCGCGCTCGCCACCTGCTACGACAACCGGTTCCCGGAGCTCGCCGAGCGGGCCGCCGCCGACGGCTGCGCGGTCTATCTGGCCAGTTCGATGCTGGAGGCCGCGAACGACTCCTTCGCGACCGTCTACCCGGCGCGGGCCCGGGAGTTCGGCCTGTACGTGGTGCTCGGCAACGCGCTGGGGCCGAGCGAGGTCGGCGAGGGCGGCGGCATGGCCGGGATCTGGGGCCCGGACGGCGGGCGGCTCGCCGACGCGGGCCCGGAGAAGCCGGGGTTCGTACTGGCCGAGGCGGGCTGAGACGGGCGGAGGGCCAGGCCGCCGTGGGACTCCGGCGGCCCGGCCCGGGAGGCGGTACGACGGAACCCCCGGTCCGCCGTACGGTCCTCCGTCCCCGGGGCGGGGGTCAGGGCCCCGCCCCGGGGCGCTCGTGGCCCGTTACGGGGCGCTCAGTCCCAGCGTGTAGGCGCCGGAGCCGCTGTAGGCGTGCACGACGTAGCGGTAGTAGCCGGCGGTGCCGTGGTAGCTGGTGTCCTCGTCGGCGCCGGCGGTGCCGCCGACGGCCACGTCCGCCCAGCCCGAGCCGTTCCACTTCTGGAGGTAGAGGTCGAAGTCGGTGCCGGCCGGGCCGCGCAGGCAGCCGACGTGGGTGCCGGACGTCGCCGCGTAGTAGTACGAGCCGTCCGGCTGGGCGGCGGCCTGACCGGAGGCCAGCGTGCCCCGGTAGGTGTACTCGGTGTTGTCGCAGCCGGTGGGCGGCGTGGTGGTGCCGACCGTCAGCTGGTAGGTGACGGTGTGGGTGGCGGAGCCCGTGCCGGTGACGGTGATCGGGTAGGTGCCGTTCGGGGTCCCGGCGCCGACCTTGACGGTCATCGTCGAGGAGTTCCCGGAGGTCACCGAGGAGGGGCTGAAGGAGACCGTGACCCCGCTGGGGGCGCCGCTCGCGGAGAGCTGGACGGTCTGCGCGGAGCCGCCGGTGGTGGAGGTGTTCACGGTCGCGGTGACCTGGGTGTCCGGCTGGGCCGAGCCCGAGGACGGGTTCAGGGAGAGCGAGAAGTCCGGGGTCGAGGTGCCGCCGCAGTCGGTCTCGCCGGACTGGGCGGGGACGCCGACCGCGTTCCAGGCCGCCTTCACCGCGTTGCACTCGGCGGCGCCGTAGGTGTTCTTGGCGGTGGTGAGGGTGGCGCGGCGGGCCGCGGGGTGGTTCCAGGAGGAGGTCTTGAGCAGCAGGGCGCCCATGAAGATCTTGCCGGCCTTCTGGATGCCGATGCCGGTGACGGAGGACGGACCGCCGGAACATATGGGGCTGTTCGGCTTGCCTCCGCCGGGGTTGGAGCCCTCGGCGAGCAGGTAGAACCAGTGGTTCTGCGGGCCGGCCGCCGCGTGCACCTCGGTGCCGGAGGTCAGCTGGGGATAGCAGTTGGGGTCGTTGTTGATGAGCGACGGGTTGTACATGTTGCGGATCGGCTGGTTGTTGCCGGTGAAGTTGAGCTCCTCGCCGACCGTGTAGTCCGGGGTGTCGTTCGGGTTGTTCGCGTAGTGCTCGGTGAGCGCGCCGAAGATGTCGCCGGTGGACTCGTTCATGCCGCCGTTCTCGTTGGACGAGCCGGCCGAGCCCGGGGTGCGGTCGAAGATCTCGTGGCCGTACTCGTGGGCCACGACGTCGATGCCGGTGAGCTGGTTGGTGCCGTTCTGGTTGCGCCCGTAGGTGGTCTTCGTCCCGTCGTAGTAGGCGTTGACCTGGGTGAGGCCGGCGCGGGCCGGGACCATGCCGCCCTGGCCGTTGATGCCGTTGTAGCCGAACCACTCCTTGAGCATGTCGGACTCGCGCTGGGCGGCGTACATGATGTCGACGCAGGCGGTGACGAGGTCGTTGGCGCCGCCGTTGCCCCACGGGGAGGAGCCGGTGTACGCGCTGCCGTTCTGGCCGCCGCACTTGAAGCCGCCGCGGCTGGTGTCGGTCATCGAGGAGGCGGCGGTGTCGATCGTGACGTTGCCGTTGTGGTAGCCGCGGCCCTCGGCGTGCCGGACCTTGTCGGTGGCCTGGGCGACCTTGCCGGTGCGGGCGTCGACGTAGGTGTCGAGCGAGCTGGGGAGGTGCTTCGCGGTGGTGCCGACGACCAGGGTGTGCCAGGCGAGGACGGGCTTGCCGGCCTTGAGGAGCACGGTCAGTTCGGGGGTGCTCGCGCTCTCCACGGCGGCCAGTTGCCCGCGGGCGGTGGCGAGGGCGGCCTCCGCGGTCACCTTGGCGCTCGTCGAGAGCTTCAGGGCGGGGGCGGGGGCGCCGGTGACGTCGCGGACCTTGCCGGTCGAGTCGGCCAGGACGACGGCGTCGCCGCCGCCGTGGACCGGGAGGCCCTGGTACGTCCGCTGGTAGGCGGCGTAGTAGAGGCCGTTCGACCACGGGGTGACGGAGGTGCGGACGAGCTCCTCGCCGGCGCCGTGCCGCAGTTCGTCGAGGCCGCTGGCGGCGGCGGTGTCCGCGGCGGCCAGTGCCAGGGACTTGCCGTGGCCCGGCGGGACCGGTCGCGCCTGGGGAGCGGCGGTCGCGGTGCCGGCGAGGGCGGTGGCGAGGCTCGCCGAGAGGGCCAGGGCGGCCACGGCCGCCGTGAGTCTGGTGGGGCGCAACGTCGTGCTCCGTTCGGGTGGGGGAGACGGATCGTGGCGCCGAGTATGGGCGTGGACACGGCCGGTCCGGGACATCTCATCCGGCATAAGACCCGGGTTATGGTGCGCCCGCGCGGGGCTGCGTACGCTGCTGAAATGCAGCTGGAGTTGAGGCATCTCGAAGCCGTCTGCCGGATAGCGGAGGCGGGCAGTCTGGGCCGCGCGGCCCTCCGGCTCGGCATCTCGCAGCCGGCGCTCTCGGCGCAGCTGCGGCGGATCGAGCGGGTCGCGGGCGGGGAGCTGTTCCTGCGCGGCCCGCGCGGTGTGGAGCCCACGCCGCTGGGCGAGTTCGTCCTCTCCAAGGCCCGGCTGGTGCTCGGCGAGATGGACGCGCTGGCCGCGGGCGCGCGGGCCGCCGATCCGTCCACCCCGCTGCGGCTCGGCTGCATCCTGCTGGTCCTGGTGGACCGGCTGCTGGTGGGGCTCGAACAGGTCGTGGCGGGCCGGGAGATCGCGGTGACCGTCGAGCAGTCGGCGACGACGCTGACCCGGCAGCTCGGCGCGGGCCGGTACGACGCGGTGCTGTACGGCGAGGTCAACGACCACGAGGTGCCGCTGCCGCGGGGCGCGACGGCCCGGACGCTCATCGCGAAGGAGCCCTTCTGCGTCCGGCTCTCGGCGGAGCACCCGCTGGCCGGGAAGGAGCGGATCGCGCTGGCCGAGCTGGCGGGCGAGTCGTGGATGACGCTGGTGGAGGACGACGACGGCGGCCCCGAGGCGCTGGTCGCGGCCTGCGAGCGGGCGGGCTTCACCCCGTCCCTCCGGCACCGGGTCGCCGACCGCAAGATCCACTACGACCTGATCGCCTCCGGTCGCGCGATCTCCCTGAGCCAGCCCACCGCCCCGCCCACCGAGGGCACGGTCCTCCGGCCCCTGGAGGGCGACCCGGTCACCGGCCGGATCCGGCTCGCCTGGAACCGGTCGGCCGTCTCCGCCCGGCACGCGGAACTGCTGTACCGGGCGGCGGCCGGGGCGTACCTGGCGAACGTCGCCAACAACCCCTTCCACCAGGAGTGGTGGGACGCCCGACCGGAACTGCACCCGGTCCTGGGGGCGGAATGAGGCCCGCCCCCGGCTCCGCCCCGCGCCCCGCGCCGGCCCCGGGGTGCGGCGCGTACGCGGCGGCGCCCGTCCTCGCGGCCGCCGGGGCGTACGCCGGCACGGCGTGGACCGCCCGGGCCTGGGCGGACTGCCCGCTCGGGAACGACGCCGGCGGCACCGTGGGGCTGCTGGTCACGATGGTTGGCGTGTGGCTGTGCATGACGCTGCTGCTGCTCTTGCTGCCGCTCGTGTGGCGGCGCCGGCCGCTCCGGGGCGGGCGGGCGGCCCGGTGGCTCGTACCGCTCGCGGCGGCCGTCGCGCTGACCCTGCTGTACCGGGCCGGGATGGGCTGGCCGCACCACCCGCCCGGGGGCCCCTGCGTGGAGGGCTACCCGCTGTTCCCGTTCACGGGCGGGACGGGCCCGTGAACGGGGAGGCCGACCGGCGGCCGGTCAGTCGTGGCTGATGTCGGAGGCCGTGTAGCGGCAGGTGGTGCCGTCGGGGCCGGTGCCCTGTTCGGTGGGCTCCTTGCCGGTGTCGTTCCCGGTGTAGCGGATGCAGGGCTTGATCTTCTTCTTGGTGTCGCCGTGGATCCGGACGTTCCGGAGCGAGGCGGTGTCGCCGTAGTTGGCGTTGACGCCGACGATCGACTTGCCGGGGGCGGTGATGTCGACGTCGTTGACGACGACCGTGCGCCGGTACTGCTTCTTGCAGTTGCCGCAGGAGCGGACGAGCTTGCCGAAGTCGGCGGCCCGGAACTTGGTCACGACGAGCTTGCCGGCGCCGTTGAACTGGAAGACCTTGTCGGAGGCGCCCCGGGCGCCGCCGCCGTACACCGCGTAGACGGCGTCGGCCGAGGTGCCCTTGAAGGTGGCGGCGTCCTCTCCGACGTTCTCCCACCAGACGTTCTGGAGGGTGCAGCTGCCGAGGCAGTGGACGCCGTCGGCGGCGGGCGTGCCGAGCACGACGTTCTTGAGGGTGGCGCCGTCCTTCAGGACGAAGAGCGGCCGCTGGCTCTCGTCCTGCCCGTCGGAACCGAGGGCGCCGGTGCCGCGGAAGCGCTTGAGCTTGCCGTCGTAGGTGCCGGAGACCTCGATGGTGGCGGCGACGGGCTTGTCGCCCTTGGCGGCCGGCCAGGCGGGGACGGCGGCCGGGGCCGCGCCCGCCGGGGCGAGCAGGCCGGTGGTGAGGACGGCCGCGCCGGTGACCCCGAACGCGGCGAGGCCGCCGAGGAGTGCCCTGCGGCGGCCGGTCCTGCGCTTGTGTGACGTCATGAGTGGTCTTTCCCGAGGGGGATGGTGTGCACCCCCTGGTCGCCGCCCGGGGAGGAAAGGTTGCCGTCCTCCCGGTCGTTCTCCTCGGCGTCCTCGCCGCGCAGGTCGCGGACCATGAGCGTCGCGCCGGCCACCGCGCCGGGCATCAGGAAGACGGCCACGAAGGGGACGACGAAGGCGAGGGCGAGCGGGACGCCGAAGCCGAGGGTGGCCCAGCGCCGGCCGCGCAGGAGGGCGAGCCGCTCCTTGAGCTCGACGCCCCGGCGCTGGAGGGCGACGGCGGTCAGTTCCTCGGCGAGGAAGAAGCCGGAGACGCAGAAGCCGAGGGCGGGGACGACGGTCTGGCCGACGACGGGGATGAAGCCGCAGGCGAAGAGGAGCACGGCGTAGAGGGCGACCCGGAGCACCACCCGCAGGCTGTCGCGGGCCGAGATCCACAGTTCGCGCCAGAGCGGCAGGCCGGACTCGGGCACCTCGCCGCCCTGGCTGCGGTCGACGTCCTCGGAGAGGGTCTCGTAGAAGGGCTGGCCGATGAGCAGGGTGACGGCGGTGAAGGTGACGACGGCGAGGAAGACGCCGAAGCCGAAGAGGAGGGCCGTCGTGGCGTTGCGGAAGATGTCGCGCCACAGGGTGGACCAGTCGTCGGCGAAGGGCGTCGCCCAGGCCGTCAGCTCGGTCGCGTTGAGGGCGAGGGCGCCCAGCGCGGCCAGATAGAGGACCAGCGTCACCAGACCGGGCAGCAGCCCGAAGCCGAACCGGCGTCCGTGCCGTGCCACCCACTTCTGGCCCTGGACCAGATGACCGAAACCCACCCCGAAATCACGCATGCGCGCAGCCTAGCGGGGCGTGGCACCGCCCTTGCACACGCGTGCGGGCCGCACCCCGGTCGGTCGGGGTGCGGCCCGCACTCAGTGTGCGCCGGTCCGGCTCAGACCGCGAGCTCGACCGTGATGTTGCCGCGGGTCGCCTTGGAGTACGGGCAGACCTGATGGGCCTTCTCGATCAGGCTCTTGGCGGTCTCGGCGTCCACGTTCGGGATGGAGGCCGAGATCTTCACGATGATGCCGAAGCCGTCGTCGTTCTTGCCGATGCCGACCTCGGCGGTGACCGTCGAGCCGGAGATGTCCGCGTTCTCGTTCCGCGCGACGACGCCGAGGGCGCCCTGGAAGCAGGCGCTGTAGCCGGCCGCGAAGAGCTGCTCGGGGTTGGTGCCGTCGCCGGAGCCGCCCATGGCCTTGGGCGGGTTGACGACGACGTCGAGCTTGCCGTCGTCGGTGGCGACGCGGCCGTCACGGCCGTTCTCCGCGGTGGCGACGGCGGTGTAGAGGACGTCGGACTGCTGGATGGACATGCTGGTCTTCGCTTTCTTCTCCCCGCCTCGACTCGCGCCCACGATCGCGACGGCTGAGGGAAGACTACCGGTCCGTCGAGACGATCATCTTTCCGGTGTTGTCGCCGCGGAGCAGACCGAGGAAGGCGTCCACGCCGTTCTCGATCCCCTCGACGAGGGTCTCGCGGTACTTCAGCTCGCCGGAGCGCAGCAGGCCGCCGACCTCCTCGGTGAACTTCTGCTGGAGGCCGTAGTGGTCGCCGACCAGGACGCCCTGGAGGCGGAGCCGCTTGCCGATGATCAGCGCCATGTTCCGCGGGCCGGGGACCGGCTCCGTCTCGTTGTACTGGGCGATCATGCCGCAGATGGCGGCGCGGCCGTGCACGTTGAGCGAGGAGATCGCGGCCTCCAGGTGGTCGCCGCCCACGTTGTCGAAGTAGACGTCGATGCCGTCCGGGGCGGCTTCCTTCAGCTGGTCCCGCACCGGGCCGTTCTTGTAGTTGAAGGCGGCGTCGAAGCCGAGCTCCTCGACGAGCCACTTGACCTTCTCGTCGGAGCCGGCCGAGCCGATGACGCGGGAGGCGCCCTTGAGCTTGGCGAGCTGGCCGACCTGGCTGCCGACCGCGCCGGCGGCGCCGGAGACGAAGACGGCGTCGCCCTCCTTGAAGGAGGCGGTCTCGAAGAGGCCCGCGTAGGCGGTCAGGCCGGGCATGCCGAGCACGCCCAGGTACGTGGAGAGGGGGGCGAGCTCCGGGTCCACCTTGGTGGCGTGCTGGGCCGGGACACTGGCGTACTCGCGCCAGCCGAGGCCGTGCAGGACGTGGTCGCCCTCGGCGAAGCCCTCCGCGTTCGACGCGACGACGACGCCGACCGCGCCGCCGTCCATCGGGTGGTCCAGCTTGAACGGCGGCACGTAGGACTTCACGTCGTTCATCCGGCCGCGCATGTACGGGTCGACCGAGAAGTGCAGGTTCTTCACCAGGATCCGGCCCTCGGCGGGCGCCTCGACCGGGACCTCGCGCAGGGCGAAGTCGGTGGGGGCGGGCCAGCCGTGCGGGCGGGCGACGAGGTGCCATTCACGGCTGGTGGCGGGCAGAGCGGTCATGGGGGAACCTCCCGGAAAAGCTTCAGGTGATGAAACAACCATGCTCCTGAATATTTCATGTTGTCAAGCATCGGAGTACGATGGGACCCATGCCCACCTCACACAGCGACCCCGTGACCCTCGAAGTCGTCGAGCTGATCGGCACGGTCGTGGCGCGCTACCACCAGGAGTACGAGGAGGCCGCCGCCGCCCACTCCCTCACCGGCGCGCAGGCCCGGGTCCTCGGGCTGCTCGCCCTGGAGCCCACCCCGATGCGGAAGATCGCCGAGAAGCTCAAGTGCGAGCCGTCCAACGTCACGGGGATCATCGACCGCCTGGAGTCCCGGGGCCTGGTCGAGCGGCGCCCCGACCCGGCCGACCGCCGGGTCAAGCTGGCCGCCCCCACCGACGAGGGCCGGGACACCGCCCGCCGGCTGCGCGACTCCCTCCGCTTCGCCCGCGAGCCCCTCGGCGAGCTGACCGGCGTGGAGCGCACCCTGCTGCGGGACCTGCTGCGCCGGATGCTCGGCCAGGACGACCCGACGGCCTGAGCGCGCGCCGCCCGCCGGCGGCACCCGGGACCCCCGGGACCCCCGGGGCCCCTGCCGGCCCCCGCCTAGACGCACCACCAGAGGAAGGGGGTGCAGGTCTCCGAGGGTTCGGGCGCCGGAGCCGTCGGGGTGGTGCTCGCGGAGGCGGACGGCGTGGCCGGGGCCGGGGCGGAGGCGGTGGGCGAGCCCGAGGCGCCCGGCGCCGGGGTGCCGCCCTCGCCCTGCGGGGCCCCGCCGGCCTCCGGCGCGGACGGCGACGGGGCGGACGTGGCCGGGGCGGCCGTGGCGGAGGGCCGGCCGGCGGGCGCGCCGCCCGCCCCCGAGCCCGTCCCCGTACCGGATCCCGCTCCCGTCCCCGTGCCGGAGCCGCCGCCGGAACCCGTGCCGGGGCGGGACGCGGGAGCGGCGCCCGCCCCCGTGCCCCCGCCGGAGCCCGTACTGATCCGGCGCGGGCGGCCGGTCGGCGCGGCCGGACCCGCGGAAGCCTCGCCCGCGCGGTCCCCTCCCTCGCGCTCCCCGTCCTCCCCGCCGTCCCCGCCGCCCGGGCTCCGGGTCGGCAGGGCGGGCGGCAGCGGGCTCTCGGGGGCCTCCAGCTCCTCCACCGCCGTCGCGGGGCCCTTCTCCTCCGGCTCCTCGAAGGCCGCCTTCGCCAGGCCCAGCGACCCGGCCGCGAGGACCAGCCCCAGCGTGCTCACCGCGACCGTCCGGCCGCGCCGGGAACGGGGCCGCTTCCGGCCCCGCGCGGCGGCCCGGCCCGCCGCCCGCCCGCCGGGCGCCGGCGGCGGCACCACCAGGTCCAGCTCGTAGACGTGCTCGGGAGCGAGCGGCGCGGCGGCCTCGGCGGCCTCGGCCGCCTCTTCCGGGACGGCCCGCTCCGCCGCGTACGCCTCGGGCACGGCCGCCGCGTACGCCTCGGGCGCGGACGGGCCCGGCGCGTACGCATCCGGCGCGTACGGATCCGGTGCGTAAGGCTCCGCCCCGTACGGCGCCGGCGGATACGCGTCCGGGGCGTACGGCCGGCCGGTCCCGTACGGCTCGGGGGCCTCGGCGCCCTCGTGAGGCGCGGGGTGAGGCGGGACGTGGGGGGTGTCGTACCGCAGCCGCTCGACGGGGGTCCCGCACCCGGCGCAGGCGAGGGCCCCGTTGAGATGCCGCCGGCACGCGTGGCAGTAATCCATGGGGCTCGCAGGCTAGGCCGCCCGGCGCGGCCCCAGGGAGGCAAGAACGTGAGGATCTTGTGAGGAAACCACAGGTGGACGCCGTGGCGCCGTGATTCTCCCGGTTCGCCGCACCCGGCCTCGGCGGACGCCGGAACGGACCGGAACGGATCCGCCCGGTGCGGCGCCGGGCGCCGCACCGGCCCCGGGCGGCGCAGCCCAGCGCGCGCGGCGGGCCCGGCGGTCGCACGATGCCAACAGGAAACCCGCACCGCGACACCTCGCCCGTGTCAGCACCGCACCCCGGAGGATCCGCCGTGACCGTCAGCCTCGATCAGCTGCGCCGTTGCCATGTCGCCGTCGACCTGGGTGCCGCCCGCACCCGGGTCTACGTGAAGGGGGCCGGGCTCGTCGTCGACGAGCCGAGCGTCGCCGCCGTCAACACCCACACCGGAGCGCTGATCGCGGTCGGCGCCCTCGCCGAGAAGATGACCGGCCGGACCCCCGACTACATCCGGGTCGTCCGGCCCGTCTCCGGCGGCACGGTCGTCGACATCGAGATGGCCCAGCGGATGCTGCGCCACCTCCTCGGCGAGAAGCTGCGCCGCCAGCTCCGCCGCAAGCCCCGGCTGCGCGCCGCCGCCTGCACCCCGCACGACAGCGACCCGCTGGCCCAGCGCGCCGCCGTGGAGACCCTGGTGGGGCTCGGGGCGCGCCGGGTGGAGCTGGTCGACACGCTGATCGCGGCGGCCGTGGGCTCCGGCCTGCCGGTCGAGCAGCCCACCGCGACCATGATCATGGTGTGCGGGGCGGCGACGACCCAGGTCGCGGTGCTCTCGCTCGGCGCGATCGTGACGGCCGAGCGGATCCCGGTGGGCGGCGACGCCATCGACCACGCGATCATCCAGCACCTGCGCCACCACCACGAGCTGATGCTGCCGAGCCAGTCGGTGCGGCCGCTCCAGCTCGCCCTGAGCGGCAACGGCCTCACGCCGCACGGCCCGGCCTCCACCGAGATCCACGGCCGGGACGTGGCCACCGGGCTGGCCCGCTCGGTGACCGTCGACACGGCCGCGGTCCGCGAGGCGATCCACACCCCGCTGACGGCGGTGCTCGACGGCCTCGGGAAGGTGCTGCGGGACTGCCCGCCCGACCTCGTGGCCGACCTCGCCGACCGCGGGATCATGATGGTCGGCGGCAGCGCGCTGCTCCCGGGCCTCGACCAGATGCTGCGGGACGCCACCGGCATGCCGGTGCACATCGCCGAACGGCCCGACGTCTGCGCCGTCCTCGGCCTCGGCGCGATGCTGGAGGGCAAGGTCCAGCCGATGGTCCTCGACCCGCTGGGCGACCACCGCGGCCTCGCGGACGACGACGCCCACGACCGGGGCCGCGACCGCGACCGCGCGTACGCCGACGACCTGGCCGACTGACGACCCGCCCGGACGGCGGCCCCGTCCGCGACGACCTGACGGAGTGAGCAATCCCGACATCGCCCGATTCATACGTGGATGAGACCATGGTGATCATGGACGAGGACGTGGAGGAGGAGCGGGAGCGGGCCCGCCTGCCCCTGCTGCTCGAAGCCGTCCTCGGCGTCGGCACGGAGCTCGAACTCCGCGCCACGCTCCAGCACATCGTGGACTCGGCGACCGAACTGACCGGGGCCCGCTACGGGGCGCTGGGGGTCGTGGACCCCGAGCGCCCCCGGCTGACCGGACTCTTCACCACCGGCATGACCGACGAGGAGCGGGCCCGCGTCGGCCGGCTCCCCGACGGCCGCACCGGTCTGCTCGGCGCCCTCGTCCGGGACCCCCGGCCGCTCCGCCTGGACGACCTGACCGCCGACCCGCGCTCCTCCGGGGTGCCCGAGGGCCACCCGGAGATGCACACCTTCCTCGGCACCCCGATCCGCGTCCACACCCAGGTCTTCGGCAACCTCTACCTCACCGAGAAGCCGGGCGGCTTCACCGAGGAGGACCTCGCCCTGCTGCGGGTGCTCGCCGCCCAGGCCGGCATCGCCATCGGCAACGCCCGGCTCTACGAGACCGCCCGGCAGCGCGAGCGGTGGATCGAGGGCGCGGCGGCCGTCACCACGGCGCTGCTCACCGGCGAGTCCGTCCAGGACGCCCAGGACGCCCTGACGACCGTCGCCGAGCGGGCCCGGATCCTGGCCGGCGCGGCCGCCGGCGTGATCCTCCAGCCCACCCCGGAGGGCGGGATGGAGATCGTCGCGGCCTCCACCACCGACGACCCCGGCGAGCTGGTCGGCACCACCATCCGACCCGGCTCCCCGGTCCTCGTCCAACTCCTCGGCGGGGAGCCGGTCTTCGTCGAGGACTCGGCCACCGACCCCCGGATGACCACCCCGGTCCGCTCCCGCTTCGGGCCGTCGATGATGCTGCCGCTGCGCAGCGGCGGGAAGCTGATCGGCACCCTCGCGCTCCCCCGGCTGCGGGGCGCCGCCCCGTACTCGGCGGTGGACCGGCTGCTCGCCTCGCAGTTCGCCTCGCAGGCGGCGCTCGCGCTGGTCCTCGCGGACGCGCGGCACGACCGGGAGCGGCTCGCGGTCTTCGAGGACCGCGACCGGATCGCCCGCGACCTGCACGACCTCGTCGTCCAGCGCCTGTTCGCCACCGAGATGATGCTGGAGTCGACCCGCCGCCGCGCCGGGGGCTCCTCCGAGGAGGACGAGCTGCTGGGCCGGGCGGTGGACGAGCTGGACTCGACGATCCAGGAGGTGCGGACGACGATCTTCGCCCTCCAGCAGCCGCCCGCGGAGGCCCCGGCGACCTTCCGGGGGCGGGTGCTGCGCGAGACCGGCGGGGCGGGGGCGCTGCTGGGCTTCCAGCCGGCAGTGCGCTTCACCGGCGCGGTGGACGCCCTCGTCGACGAGCCGTCGGCGCGCAAGCTGCTCGCCGCGCTGCGCGGGGCGCTCGCCGCGGCCCACCGGCGGTCCGGGATCGGGCGGATCACGGTGGACGTCGGCGTCGGCGACGCGGGCGCCTGGCTGCGCGTCGAGGACGACGGCACCCCGCCGACGACGGTGACCTGGCCGTAGGACGGACCCCCCGGGGCTGCCCCGTACGGAGCAGCCCCGCGCGCCGGGCCCCCGCGGCGGATCTTGACTGGAGGGGTGAACTCCGACGCCAAGCCCCCGACCGCGGCGGCCTACCGCAACCTGGTGATGGCCACGCTCGGCTTCACGCTCACCTTCTGGGCGTGGGACCTGATCGCACCCCTCGGCAGCTGGTACGGCGAGCGCCTGGGCCTCAGCTCGTTCCAGCAGTCGTTCCTCGTCGCCGTGCCGGTGATCGTCGGCTCGCTGGGCCGCATCCCGGCCGGCGCGCTGACCGACCGGTACGGCGCGAAGCTGATGTTCCCGCTCGTCTCCGCGCTGACGATCGTCCCCGTGCTGCTGCTGATCGTGGTGAAGGACTCCTACGGGCTGATGCTCGTGGTCGGCTTCCTCCTCGGCCTCGGCGGCACGACCTTCGCGATCGGCATCCCGCTGGTCAACTCCTGGTTCCCGCCGGAGAAGCGGGGCCTGGCGCTCGGCGTCTTCGGCATGGGCATGGGCGGCGTGGCGCTCTCCGGCTACTTCACGCCCCGGATCGCGAAGCACGGCGAGAACCTGCCGTTCGTCGTGGTGGCCATCGCGCTCGCCGCGTACGCCGTGCTCGCCGCCCTCCTGATCACCGACCGCCCCGACCGGCCGGTGCCGACCGCCCCGCTGGCGACCCGGCTCGGCTCGGCGGGCCGGCTGCGGGTGACGTGGGAGCTGTCGGCGCTGTACGCGATCGGCTTCGGCGGCATCGTGGCCTTCGGCGTCTACCTGCCGACGTACCTGAAGACCTGGTACGAGCTGGACCCGACCGACGCGGGCACCAAGGCCGCCGGGTTCGCGCTGGTCACGGTCGTCTTCCGGCCGATCGGCGGCTGGCTGTCGGACCGGACCCACCCGGCGGTCGTCACCGCGTGGGCGCTCGGCGTCGTCGCCCTCTTCGCGATCGTCCAGGCCTTCGACCCGAAGCTGGACCCGGGCGGCACGATCGCCCTGCTCGTCATGGCGGCCGGCCTCGGCACCGCCAGCGGTTCCGTCTTCGCGCTGGTCTCGCAGGTCACCCCGCAGGCCCAGGTGGGCTCCGTGACCGGCATCGTCGGCGCCATGGGCGGCCTCGGCGGCTTCGTCCCGCCGCTGGTCATGGGCGCGATCTACAGCGCCAAGGACTCGTACTCGATCGGCTTCATGCTCCTCTCCGACCTGGCGCTCGCCGGCTGCGTGTACGCGTACGGGCGGATGCGCGGGATCCGGCCGGGCGGCGACGAGCCGGGCCCCGGGGCGGCGCCCGGGGCGGCGAAGGTCACGGCCGGCCGGCCCTGACGCCCCGGCAGAATGCGTTCCGGCAGCACCCCTCGCCCCCGACCCGAGGAGTACGACCGGTGACCGCACCCCTCTTCCCGCCGCTGTTCCCGGCCCTCGCGGCCCCGACCGGCCGGCCGGCCCTGCGCTGCGGCCCGGACGCGCTCTCGTACGAGGAGCTGGCCCGGGCCGCCGGTGCGCTCGCGGCCCGGCTCGACGGGTGCCGGCGGGTCGCCGTGTGGGCGGTGCCGACCGCCCGGACGGTGGTGGCCACGGTGGCGGCGCTGCTCGCGGGCGTCCCCGCCGTCCCGCTCAACCCGCGCTCCGGCGAGCGGGAGCTGGCCCACGTCCTCGGCGACAGCGCGCCGGACGCGGTGCTGGCCGGCCCGGAGGACGCGCTGCCGACCGCGCTCGGCGCGCTCCCCCGCGTGGACGTGCCGCTCGACGGGCCGGCAGGCCCCCCGGCGCCCCGGGAGACCGACCCGGAGGCCACCGCCCTGGTCGTCTACACCTCCGGCACCACCGGCCCGCCGAAGGGCGTGCTGCTCTCCCGCCGGGCGGTCGCCGCCTCGCTCGACGCGCTCGCGGAGGCGTGGTCCTGGACGGCGGACGACGTGCTGGTGCACGGGCTGCCGCTGTTCCACGTGCACGGCCTGGTCCTGGGGGTCCTCGGGCCGCTGCGGCGCGGCGGCGAGGTCCGGCACCTGGGCGCCTTCTCGCCCGGGGGCGTCGCCCGCGAACTGGCCGCCGGCGGCACGATGCTGTTCGGCGTCCCCACCATGTACCACCGGCTCGCCGACGCCCTCCCCGGCGACCCGGCGCTGGTGCGGGCGCTGGCGGGGGCCCGGCTGCTGGTGTCGGGGTCGGCGGCGCTGCCGGTGCGCGACCACGAGCGGATCGCGGCGGCGACGGGCCGGACGGTGGTGGAGCGGTACGGGATGAGCGAGACGCTGATGAACACCAGCGTCCGGCCCGGCGGCCCGCCGCGCCCCGGGACGGTGGGGCCGCCGCTGCCGGGCGTGGAGCTGCGGCTGGTGGAGGAGGACGGGTCGGTGCTCGCCGGGTCCGACGGGGAGACGGTCGGCGAGGTGCAGGTGCGCGGCCCGAACCTCTTCTCCGGCTATCTGAACCGGCCGGAGGCGACGGCGGAGGCGTTCGACGGGGACTGGTTCCGCACCGGGGACATGGCGGTCCGGGAAGGCGACGGAACGATTCGGCTGGTGGGCCGCAAGGCCACCGACCTGATCAAGAGCGGCGGTTACAAGATCGGGGCGGGCGAGATCGAGAACGCGCTGCTCGACCACCCGGGGGTGCGGGAGGCGGCCGTCACCGGGGAGCCCGACCCGGACCTGGGCGAGCGGGTCGTGGCCTGGGTGGTGCCGGCCGACCCGGCGGCCCCGCCGGCGGCCGAGGAGCTGGCGGACCACGTGGCGCGGCTGCTCGCCCCGCACAAGCGGCCGAGGACGGTCCGGCTGCTCGACGCCCTCCCCCGCAACGACCTGGGGAAGGTGCTGAAGACGCGGCTGCCGCGCGGATGACGGCGAGGGGCCGGACCCCCAACGGGTCCGGCCCCTCCCCCTTCTTCCCGGGGCTACTTCACGCCGACCGCGTGGATCAGCTCCTGGGTGACGGAGCCTCCCCGGTCGTCGGCGGCGCGGGCCCGCAGCGAGACGGCGGACGCGCCGGACGGGATCCGCAGGTCGCCGGTCCAGGAGTCGCCGCGCCCGGCGCGGAGGGCCACCCGGGTCCAGGTGGCGCCGTCGTCGTAGGAGACCTCCAGGCCGGCGCCGGTGATCGTGCCGGTGCCGGCGGCGTCCTTCACGTACGCGGCGAAGACGCCGACCGGGAGCCGGGAGCCGGCCCGGACGTTCCCGTACAGGTCGGTGTCGAGGTCGAGGCCGAGGTTGAGCATCGGCAGGACGGTGTACCGGTCGTCCGGGGTGCGGGCGGACCGGACGGTCCACTCGCTGTGCCCCCGGGCGCCGAGCCGCCAGCGGGCCGAATCCAGCGCGGTGTCGGTGACGACCTTGTAGGCGGCCTCCTGGGCGGGCGCGTCCCAGAGGTTGTAGCCGGAGCCCGTCTTGCGGCCCCGCGACACCCCGTCCACGAACACCTCCGTGGTCTGGCTCATCGTCGGGTCGCCCCACACGTCGCCGAAGCCGGTGTGGTCGGGGCCGGAATCGCCCCAGCCGGGCGTGTTGAACCGCAGGTCGTCGCCGCGCCGCTGCTGGCCCCAGCCGAGGCCGGTGCCGAGCCACGGGTGCCACACGGGGCCGAACCAGTCGAGGCGCGTGGCGGAGCCGCCGCGGTGGACGGACAGGCCGCCGCGCTCCTCCAGCGAGTCGCCGAGGTCGACGGACTCGTGCCACCGCTGGCCGGCGCCGGTGGAGACGTACTCGGTGCGCTCGGCCGGGAAGGCGATGCGCTCCTTGAAGCCGACGCCGAGCGGGAAGGCGTCCGTGATCGAGTAGCGGAACTCGCCGCCGGTCTCCCGCCGTCCGGTGGGGGCGTGGAAGCGGGTGCGGAGGGTGGCGAGGTCCCGGTCGCCGGGGCGGTACACGAGGTCGGTGCCGACGCGGCCGGGGTGGCCCTCGGAGAGGTCGTAGACGTACGGGGTGAAACGGGTGCCGGTGAGGTCGATCCGCTCGCCGCGGGCGGCGCCGGCGGCGATCCGGGCGGCGTCGGCGCGGTTCACGGTGGCGACCGGCAGCGGGCGCTCCTGGTGGTCGGGGGTGCCGAACCAGGCCATCAGCCGCCCGGGGGCGTCGTCGGTGACGAGGAGCGCCGCGGCGCCCGCGTCCTGCGCGGCCCGGGCGGCCGCGGCCGGGTCCGCGCCGGGCGCGAGGCGGACGAGGACGGCCTTGCCGGTGACGTCCCGGCCGGCGTACTCGGCGGGGGTGCCGGTGCCCGCGTCGGCGAGGGCGAGGCGGTGGCGGCCTTCGAGGAGCGCGGTGCCGGACTGCGGGCGCAGGTCGGCGAGGCGCCGGCCGTCGACGCTCGCCTCAAGGAGCGGCTTGCCGAGCCGCCAGACCGTGCGGTACTCGAAGGTGCCGGCGGTGACGGGGTCGGTCGGCGCGGCGAAGAGCGAGTCGTACGCCGTCGGCACCTGCACGATGTCCGTGTAGGAGACGCCGCCGAGGGCGCGGGTGTACTCCATGAGGAGCTGGCGGGTCTCGGTGCGCTTCTCGACCTCGGCGCGTATCTCGCGCAGCCGGCGCCCGTCGAGGGTGATCTCGCGGTCGCGGTCGAGGACGACCTCGGGGGCGGCCAGGAAGCCGAGGCCGAGGGAGTCGGGGCCGTTCGCGCCGCGCACGTCGAGGAAGGTGTCGACGGTGTACGTGCCGGGCTTCAGGCGGAGTTCGACGGTGCCGGAGTCGCCGACGGAGGCCGGGAAGGGGTCGTCGCCGGAGGTGAGGTTCCGCAGGCCGAGGCCGGCGGCGGCGGGGGCGCCGTCGCGGTCCTTGACGTGGACCGTGAGGGTGTAGCGCTCCTCCTCCTTGACCAGGCCGAGGGCGGTGTGGGCGACCGGGACGCCGCCGGCGGTGGCGGTGATCCGGCCGGAGGCGGTGCCGACGGGGGCGCCGGTGCCGTCGCCGGTGACGGTGGTGGACGCGGTGCCGTGCGCGGGCACGGTGAGGGTGGTGTCGGCGAGGCGGGCGGTGCCGGCCGGCATGCCCTCGACGGCGAGGCTCAGCTCGACGGGGGCGCCGGAGTCGTTGGTGTAGGTGACGGTCCGGGTGACGGGCCGGTTCGCCTCGTACGGCCAGGAGAAGAAGCCGAGGTCGGCGGAGCCGGTCGCGGTGATGTCCGCGGCGAGGGCGGCGGGGACGTCGACGCGGCCCGCGCCGAGGTCGTACGCGGAGGCGTCCAGGACCTTGGAGCTGGACATGAGGGCGTCCTTGAGGCGGGCGCCGGTCCAGTCGGGGTGCCGCTCCGCGAGGAGCGCGGCGACGCCGGCGACGTGCGGGGTCGCCATGGAGGTGCCGCTCATGGAGGTGTAGGGGCCGCTGCCCGCGGCGAGCCGGGAGCGGGCGGCGAGGATGTCGACGCCGGGCGCGGAGAGGTCCGGCTTGAGGGCCTGGTCGCGGTGGCGGGGGCCCTTGCTGGTGAAGTACGCGGCCCGGTCGGCGGAGTCGACGGCGCCGACGGTGAGCGCGGCGTCGGCGGCGCCGGGCGAGCCGATGGAGCCGGGGGCGCCGGTGTTGCCGGCGGCGATGACGAAGAGGGCGCCGGTCTCGGCGGAGAGCCGGTCGACGGCCTGGGCCATCGGGTCGGTGCCGTCGCTGGGCTCCCGGGAGCCGAGGCTCATCGAGACGATCCTGGCGTCGACGTCCTTGGCGGCCCACTCCATGCCGGCGATGATCTGCGACTCGGAGCCGTGGCCCTCGTCGCTGAGGACCTTGCCGACGGCGAGGACGGCGCCGGGCGCGACGCCCTTCTCGCGGCCGTCGGAGGCGGCGCCGGAGCCGCCGACGGTGGAGGCGACGTGGGTGCCGTGGCCGTCCCGGTCGGCGACCTCCTGGCCCTCGACGAAGGACTTCGACTCGGCGATCCGGCCGGCGAGGTCGGGGTGCGCGGTGTCGGCGCCGGTGTCGAGGACGGCGACCTTGACGCCCTTGCCGGTGAGCCCGGCCTGCCATGCCTCCGGGGTGCCGATCTGGGCGTTGGAGTCGGCCATGGCGGCCTCCACCCGCCCGTCGAGCCACACCTTCGCCGGCGCGGCGGCGCGGGCCGCCGGGGAGGTGAAGGAGCGCCAGAAGGCGGCCGGGTCGGTGGCGGTGACGGCCGCGCCGCGGACGCTCGGGAGGGCGCGGACGGTCTCGGTGCCGCGGGGCGCGCCGGCGGCCCGGGCGGACGCGCCGTAGGTGACGATCAGCGGGAGCTCGTCGGTGACGCCCTGCTCGACGAGGCCGGTGACGTCGAAGAGGCGCGGGTCGAGGGCGCCGGAGTCGAGGAAGCGGCGGGCCTCGTCGGGGACGACGGTGACCCGGCCGTCGGTGACCCGGGTGCGGACGGCTCCGGTGGCGCCCTCCGCCCGGTCGACGGTGACGGTCCGGGCACCGCCGTCCAGGGTGGTGAGGGTGACCCGGTCGCCGGTGACGAGGGTGACGGTGGCGGACGCGGCGGGGCCCTGGAAGGTCGCGGGCACGGCGGCCGCGCCGGCGTCCGGCGCGGCGGCGGTCTGCCCGGCCGAGAGCAGCACGAGGGCGGCGCCGGCGGCGATCAGCCCGGCTCTGCCCCGGGGCGGCGGTGTGGACATCGAACGGCTCCTCGCGGACCCGGGGTTCGGGGGTAGGGATTCCGGATCCGCGAGGAGTCTCGTGCGCCGGAGGGGGAGTTGGCCCCCGTCGCGGCTGGCGGCTATGTGCCGTGGCGGCCACCCGCCAGAAGGGCGAAGGCGGTTCAGGCCGGGAGCGTTCGGGACGAGCTGGGAGCGCTCCCCCGGCGTGCGGCGCCGGTCAGGGGGTCGGGTGGTCGGCGTCGTACCGCCGGAATCCGCGGGCGTACACGGCGAACACGCCGACAGCGACGGCGCAGAGGAGGCCGCCGCCGGTGATGGCGACGGCCGGCGAGGTGAGGTCGGCGACGGAGCCGGCCACGAAGTCGCCGAGCCGGGGGCCGCCCGCGACGACCACGATGAAGACGCCCTGGAGCCGGCCGCGCATCTCGTCCGGGGCGGCGACCTGCATCATCGTGTTGCGGAAGATCATCGACGAGGTGTCCGCGTACCCGGCGGCGGCCAGGCAGAGCAGGCCGACCCAGAGGTTCCGGCTGAGGCCGAAGGCGGCGATGGCCAGGCCCCAGGCGGCGACGGCGATGAGGATGGCCTGGCCGTGCCGGCGGATCCGGCTCTGCCAGCCGGAGACCACCCCGCCCATCAGCGCGCCGAACGCGGGCGCGGCGACGAGGAGTCCGGTGGTCCTGGCGTCGCCGCCGAACCAGAGGACGGCGACGGCCGGGAAGAGCGCCTTCGGCTGGGCGAGGATCATCGCGAAGAGGTCGGAGACGAAGGTCGCGCGCAGGTTGGGGCGGGTGCCGAGGAAACGCAGCCCGTCGAGGACGGAGGCCCTGCCCCGGGCCCCCGGCTTCCCGGTGCCGGTGTGCTCGGGCGGCATGGCGGGCAGCCGCCACATCGCGTACAGGCCGGCGAAGAAGGCGAGGGCGTCGATGAGGTAGGCGGTCTGGTAGCCGGCGAGGCCCACGATCACGCCGCCGAGGCTGGGGCCGACGAGGGTGCCGAAGGTCATGACCATGGAGTTGAGCGCGTTGGCGGCGCGCAGCTGCTCGGGCGGGATGAGGCGGGGGATCATCGCGCTGCGGGCGGGCGAGTTGAGGGCGGCGCAGACGGCCTGGAGGGCGACGATGCCGTAGAGGAACCAGACGCGGTGGAAGCCGGCGAAGGCGGCGGCGGCGAGCGCGGCGGAGAGGACCGCGGAGCCGGTGGCGCCGGCGAGGCCGAGGGTGCGCCGGTCGACGGTGTCGGCGATCGCCCCGCCGTACAGGCCGAAGACGACGAGCGGGACGAGGGAGAAGAGGCCGACGAGGCCGACCGAGAACGCCGAGCCGGTGATGTCGTACACCTGGAGGGAGATGGCGAGGGCGGTCATGCCCTGGCCGATCCAGGAGACGGTGTTCCCGAACCAGAGGCGGCGGTAGTCGGCGGAGGTGCGCAGCGGGGTGAGGTCGGCGAAGATCCGCCGCTTCTCCTCCCCCGGCGACTCGACGGCGGTCACGCGGCGGCCGCGGCGGGGCCGGTGAGGTCGTAGGTCAGTTCGGGGCGGTCCCAGTGGATGCGTCCGGAGGCGGCGACGGTGCCGGTGCGGCGGGCCCCGGTGCGCAGGTAGAACTCCTCGGCGGGCGGGTGGGCGACGACCCGGACGGCGTCGAGGCCGGCGGCGCGGGCCTCGGCGGTCATGTGGGCGATCAGCCTCCGGCCGATGCCGAGGCCCTGGGCCGCGTCGGCGACGAAGGCGAGGTCGAGTTCGGCCTCGTCGAGGAGGAGGGCGTAGAAGCCGAGGACGCGGCCCTCCGCGTCGACGGCGGCGTGGACGGGGTGGTGCTCGATGTAGGCGCCGCCGACCTGGTAGCCGTCGACCATGACGGCGTACGGCCCCCGGTAGGCGCCGGAGCCCTGGACGAGCCGGGTCAGCCGTTTGGAGTCGGCCGCGGTGGCGCGGCGGATGGTGATCTCGGACATGATCCGAGTATAGGAGCGCCCAAGGATCCCAGTCCTTACATTTTGGTGACGGGGAGGGCGCCCCCGTCGGTCAGCCGCAGGAGGGGCGCAGCTCGTCGGGGTCGACGCCGTCGAGGCGGGCGGCGAGGGCGCCGAGCCGGGCGCGCAGGTCGACGAGGTCCGCGAGGTCGAGGCCGGTGGCGGCGGCGATCCGGCGGGGCACGCCGAGCACCCGCCCGCGCAGGGCGGCGCCCTCCTCCGTGACCCGGGCGGTGACGGACCGCTCGTCCTCGGCGCTGCGCCGGCGCTCCACGTATCCGGCCGCCTCCAGCCGCTTGAGCAGCGGCGACAGGGTGCCGGAGTCGAGCCGCAGCCGCTCGCCGATGCCCTTGACGGGCAGCTCGCCGTGCTCCCAGAGGACGAGCATCACCAGGTACTGGGGGTAGGTGAGGCCGAGCTCCTTCAGCGCCTCGCGGTAGACGCCGTTGAACGCGCGGGTCGCCGCGTGCAGCGAGAAGCAGATCTGCTGGTCGAGCCGGAGGAAGTCGTCGTCCGGGACCGTGTCGAGCGTCTCCATGCCTCCAGGGTACGCGAGACCTCGCGCACGATTCAGTTGTGCACAACTTAATCGTGCGCTACTAATAGAAGGGCATCCCTCCCCGAGGACAAGGAACGGAAGAACCCATGGACGCCATCTACACCGCCGCCGCCACCGCCAACGGCCGCGAGGGCCGCGCCGTCAGCTCCGACGGCCTGCTCGACCTCCCCCTCGCCCACCCCCGGGCCCTCGGCGGCGACGGCCGGGGGACCAACCCCGAGCAGCTCTTCGCCGCCGGCTACGCGGCCTGCTTCGCCAGCGCCATGGGCGTCATCGCCCGCCAGGAGAAGATCGACGTCTCCGAGGTGTCCGTCACCGCCGAGGTCTCCATCGGCAAGGACGCCGCCGACGGCGGCTTCGGCCTCGCCGTCGTCATGCGCGCCGAGTTCCCCGACCACCTCCAGGGCGAGGCCGGCCGCACTCTCCTGGAGAAGACCCACGCCTTCTGCCCGTACTCCAAGGCCACCCGCGGCAACATCACGGTCGACCTCGTCGTCGAGTAGTCCGGCGGTCCGGCGGCCCCGCGCCCCGGCGATTTCCGATGAAGGAACCCGGCGTACGGGTGGCGACCGCTCCGGCCCTCGCCCTACCCTGGACGGCAGGGCGGCGGCGCCCGTACTGCCCATGTCCGATCGGGAGTTGGAAGCACCGGAGCCGCGACGGGGGGACTCTTGTCCGACGAGGGCCACGGCGCTCACGCACCGGAGCTCAGGCGTGAGCTGGTCGATCAGCTGTGCGCGGTGCCGGGGCTCGACGTCCCCGGCAGCCGCGACCTCCTGATCAGCATGCTCGCGCAGCGGCTGCCCGAGGTCGGCGACGTCCCCCGGCACAGCCGGACCCGACTGGACATCCTGGAGATCGTCCTCGGCTGCCTGCGCGAACCGCACGGTCTGCGCGAACTGGCCGACGCCCTCAGCCTCTACGCCCCCGGCTCCTCCCCCGTCCTCAGGATCCAGGAACTCGCCGACTCCACCCCCGACCCCGCGCCGGACGTCCTGCCCGTCCTGCCCGAGGCGGAGTTACGGGCCGGCCGCTCACTGCTGGCCGGCCTCCGGCACCTCGACGCCCCCGGGCTGCTCCACGCGGCCGCCGGCGACCTCGTCCTCCCCCGCCGCCCCGTCTCCGGCCTCGACGAGGCGTTCGACCTCCTCTGCCGGGCCAACGCCCGCCCCGACGGGCTGCTCCCGGCGACCGTCCTGGTCGAGCACGTGATCACCGCGCTCGACGGCTCCGAGGCCCACCGGCACACCGCCGCCGCGCTGCGCGAGTGGAACGACGCGCAGGCCGCCGCCCTCCGCCTCGTCCCGCAACTGGCCGCCGTCCGCGCGGACATCGCCCGGGCCGCCACCGCACAACCCGCGCCCGCCTGTCTCGTTGTCCAGTTGTGCAGAAGCGGAAGGGACCCGGACCGGTATCTGCTCTCCCACTGGCGCCAGATCCGGCCGGGGCCGTGGCGGCCGGAGCGCGGCGAGGACCGGCTCGTGACCCTGGACGAGGTCCCCGCCGCGGTGGGAGAGCTGGTCGACCGGGCGGAGCAGGAATGGGCGGGGCGCCCCGGCCGGCCCGTCCTGGAGTTCGTCCTCCCCTTCCACCTGCTCAACCACCCCATGGAGTGGCTGACGTCCGGTCCGGACCTCACCACCGCCCTCTGCCTCACCTACCCGGTGGTCCTGCGCAGCCTGGAACGGATGCGGGCCACCCAGCACCACCGCAAGTGGCACAACCGCTGGCAGCGGATGCTCGACGGCCCCGACACCGCCTGCCACTGGGACACGATCGGCCGGCGCGGCCACGACGCCGTCCGCTGGAGCAGCGCGCTCGTCGCCGACGAACGGCTCGTCTCCGTCGCCCTCGGCGCGCCCCCGCCGCCGCACCCGGCCGGCGGCCGCTCCCCCCTGGAGACCGCGCTGCGCGCCGGGGTTCCGCTGGCGGTCTGGGACCGGCGCGAACCGCCGCCCCCCGAGTTCCGCCGCAGGGCCAAGAAGCTCCTGAAGGGAAAGGCGATCGAACTCCCGCAGCGCGCGAAGCTGTTGCGGGGCGAGGCCGCCACCGCCGCCGCGGGCCAGCGCGACGACCACGTCGGACGGCACCTCGCCGTCCTCTTCGACGACCCCAACCGCCTCGTCGACTGGGGCCCGCCGGGCCCGGGCACGGGGAACGCGCGCGGCGGACACGACGACGAGGGGGAAACATGAGCGGTGTCCATCACCCGGTCGACAGCAGCCGGAACGGAGGGCACGTCACCAGCCGCAGCTGGTGGATCTACCGGGGCACCGGCCGGCCGCTGACCGACATCCGCCTCGGCGACATCCTGCCGCCGCCGCCCGGCTGGCGGAACTTCGACGGCGGCCCCGTGCTGCCCCCCGTCCCCGCCGAGAGCGCCGAGACCGACCGCCGGCTCGGCGCCGTCGGCCGCGCCACCCCCCGGCAGGACCCGCACGACATCGACCTGATCAACACGGCCCTGCTGCTCCGCCGGCCGCTGCTCGTCACCGGCCGGCCCGGCATCGGCAAGTCCACCCTCGCCTACCTCGTCGCCCGCGAGCTGGGCCTGGGCCGCGTCCTGCACTGGGGCATCACCTCCCGCAGCACCCTGCGCTCCGGCCTGTACGAGTACGACGCCATCGGCCGCGCCCAGGCCGCGCTCGGCGACCGCGCCCGGACCGCCGCCCCCGTGCCCGCCCAGCCGTCCGGCGACCCCCCGGCCGGGGCCCCCGAGCCGGACGGCACCCCCGGCACCGGGCCCCGGATCGGCGACTTCGTCCGGCTCGGCCCGCTGGGCACCGCCCTGCTGCCGTACGAACTGCCCCGCGTCCTGCTCATCGACGAGCTGGACAAGAGCGACATCGACCTGCCCAACGACCTCCTGCACGTCCTGGAGAACGGCTCCTACGACATCCCCGAACTGGTCCGCGCCCGCCACCAGGAGAGCCGGGCCCGGGTCTTCACCGACGACCCGGACGGCACGGCCCCGGTGACCGACGGCCTCGTCCGGTGCCGGGCCTTCCCGTTCGTCGTCATCACCAGCAACGGCGAGCGGCAGTTCCCCGCCGCCTTCCTCCGCCGCTGCGTCCGCCTCGACGTCTCCCCGCCGCGCGAGGACCAGCTCGCCGCCATGATCGCCGCCCACTTCCGGGACCAGGACGGCCGCCACGACGCCATGATCCGGGCCTTCATGGAGCGCAGCCGGCAGAGCGGCGGACTCGCCACCGACCAGCTCCTGAACGCCGTCTACCTGCGGTCGGCCGGCGTCCGGGACGACGACGAGACCTGGGGCGAACTGCTGGACGCGCTCTGGCGGCAGCTGTCGGGGGCCCCCTGATGGACGACGACGCCCGCTCGCTCCCGGAGCCCTTCGAGGTCGCGGAGGCGCTGTGGCTGCACGCGTACCAGACGCTCGCGGCCCCGCTGCCCTCGTCCGGCGCGCCCCCCGGGCCCCCGCCGACGACCCCGCCGGGCCTCCCCTGGCCGCCCGGGCCGCCCGACGCGCCCCCGCCGGCGGAGCGGCCCCGGCCCGGCGGGGCGGCGCCGGCCGGCGAGCCCGCGCCCGGGCCTCCCGGCGGGGCCCGGAGCGCGCCGCGCCCGGCCGGGCCGCCGGGCCCGATCGCCCGGGAGTTCGCCCTGGCCCGGACGCTCCGGGAGGGGCACGCGCGGGCCGAGCCGCTGCCGGACCTGCCCGACGCCCCCGGCATCGCGCGGCGGCTGCGGCCGCTGAAGCAGGTCGTCCCCTCCCCGTACGAGGTCGAGCTGGACGAGGAGGCCACCGCCGAGCAGGCCGCCGAGGACGGCCTGTGGCTGCCCCGCACCCGGCCGGCCGGCGAGCGCCGCTTCGACCTGGTCCTCGTGGTCGACGACCACGCGACCATGGCGATCTGGGAACAGACGATCACCGAATTCACCGCCGTCCTCGAACAGTTGGGAGCCTTCCGGGACGTACGGGTCCGCCGGATGGGCCCGAGCACGGCCCCCGGCGACGACGAGGCCGTGCTCCACGGGCCGGTCGCCGGCCGGGGCCCCGCCGGCTCCCCCGCCGAACTCGTCGACCGGACCGGCCGCCGCATCGTCCTCGTCCTCACCGACGCCCTCGGGCCGCTCTGGCGCACCGGCGCCGGACCGCGGGCGCTGGAGCTGTGGGCCGGGGCCGGACCGACGGCGGTGGTGCACCTGCTCTCCCAGCGGGACTGGCACCGCACCGCCCTGACCCCGCGCCGGGTGCGGCTCGGCAGTCCGCGCTCCGGCGCCCCCAACACCGAACTGGCCGTCTCCTTCCCGCCGGAGGAGTACGACCCCTTCGACCCGCCGCCCGCCACCTGGACGGCGCCCGTCCCCGTCCTGGAGCTGGACGCCGACTGGCTGGGCCGCTGGGCCGCACTGGTCGCCGGCGGGGCGGACGGGTGGACCGACGCCTCCGTCCTGCTGCTCGGCGCGCCCGGCCCGGCCGAGCCGGAGGAGCCCGAACCGCCGGCCGACCCGCCGGCCCCGACCGTGCAGGAGCGCATCCGCCGCTTCCGCAGCCACGCCACCCCGACCGCCTTCCGGCTCGCCACCCACCTGGCCGCCGCCGTCCTCGACCCCCGGCTGGTGCGGGACGTGCGGCACCGGCTGGTGCCGGAGGCGCAACCGGTGCACGTGGCCGAGCTGTTCCTCAGCGGCCTGGTCGAGCAGCCCCCCTCCGGGGCGGAGCCGGACGCCGGCGACCGGACCCCGCTGGAGTTCGTCGACGGGGCCCGCGAGGCGCTCCTCGCCGGGGCGATGCGGGCGGACACCGCGCGGGTGGCGCGCTCGGTCTCCGACTTCTTCGGCGACCGCTCCGAGGCGGCCCGCGGACTGCACGGGGCCCTGCTCGCACCGGAGGACGTACCCGATCCGCCGCTGACGGCCGAGAGCCTCCCGTTCGTCCGCGTCGAACTGGCGATCCTCCGCGCCCTGTCCGGCCCCTACCTGCTCCGGGCGCACCGGATCAGCGCCGCCCTGGAGGGCGGTTCGCCGGGAGAGTCGCTCATGCCCGGCAACGCGTCATTGGTCCACGATATCCGCGACACCCCCGTACATTCCGACACGGACGGCCCTTCCATGACCGACACCACCGCCAGTCAGCAGGAGCGCGAGACCGGAGAGGCGGTGAACCGGGCACCGGTGCCTCCGCCCTCAGGGGCGCCGACGCCGGCCTCCGGCACCCCGATCCCGTCCTCCTCCCCCGCGTCGATCCCGGCCCCGGCGCCCGGCACCCCGTCCCGGCCGTCGCGCCTCTCCGTCCCCGCCGTCTGGGGCAACGTCCCTCCGAACAACCCCAACTTCGTGGGCCGGGAGGGCCTGCTCGACCAGATCCGGGAGCAGTTGCTGACCGGCGACACCTCGGCCGTGCTCCCGCACACCCTGCACGGCATGGGCGGCGTCGGGAAGTCGCAGATCGCCATCGAGTACGTCTACCGGTACGCCTCCGACTACGACGTCGTCTGGTGGATCCCCTCCGAGCAGCCGACGATGATCCTCACCGCGCTCACCGAACTCGCCCAGCGGATGGGCCTGAACGTGAGCAACGAGGCCAACCAGGCCGTCCCCGCCGTCCGCGAGGCGCTGCGCCGGGGCGAGCCGTACGACCGCTGGCTGCTGGTCTTCGACAACGCCGAGAACGTGGAGGCCGTCCGCCCCTACTTCCCCACCGGCGGCACCGGGAAGATCCTCATCACCTCCCGGAACCAGGAGTGGGACCGGGTCGCGCGGACCCTGTCCGTGGACGTCTTCACCCGCGAGGAGAGCAAGGCGCTGCTCCGCCGCCGCGCCCGCGACCTCAGCGACTCCGACGCCGACCGGCTCGCCGAGGCCCTGGGCGACCTGCCGCTCGCCATCGAGCAGGCGGCCGCCTGGCAGGCCGTCACCGGGATGGCCGTCCCCGACTACCTGCGGCTGATCAAGGACAAGATCGCCGAGCTGATGCTCGAACTCGTCCCCTCGCCCGACTACCCGATGTCGGTGGCGGCCGCCTGGGACGTCTCGCTGCGCCAGCTCGAACAGCGCAACCCGGCGGCGCTCCAGCTCCTCCAGGTCTGCTCCTTCTTCGCCCCGGAGCCGATCTCCCGCTCGCTCTTCAACAACGCGCGGACCACCACCATCGCCCCCGAGCTGGACGAGGCCCTGCGCCACCCGATCAAGCTCGGCCGGGCGATCCGCGAGATCAACATCTACGCCCTGGCCCGGATCGAGCACCGGCACGACACCATCCAGCTGCACCGCCTGGTCCAGGCGGTGCTGGTCAACCGCATGTCCCCGCAGCAGCAGGCCGACATGCGGCACGGCGCGCACCTGCTGCTCGCCGACGCCAACCCCAACAGCCCCGGCTCGCGCGAGCTGTGGCCCCGCTACCAGGCCCTGCTGCCGCACGTGATGGTCTCCCGGGCCGTCGAGTGCGAGTCCCCGTGGGTGCGCGGACTGATCCGCGGCATGGTCGAGTTCCTGTACGTGTGGGGCGACCACGCCGGTTCGGCGGCGATGGCCCGGGACGCGCTGGAGACCTGGACCGAGAAGTTCGGCGCGGAGGACCAGCAGACGCTGGAGATGGCGAAGTGGATGGCGTTCATCCTGCGCACGCTGGGCGAGTACCGGGAGGCCGCCGCCATGATGGAGCGGACCGCCGACACGTACCTGCGGACCGCCGGCGAGGACGACGAGGGCACCCTCGACGCCCTGATCCAGCTGTGCAGCGGGCTGCGGCTGCGGGCCGAGATGGCGCGCGGCCTGGAGATCAACCGCTCGGTGTACGAGCGGTCCCTGCGGGCCTTCGGCGAGGACGACCCGGCCACCCTGCGCGCCGCGCACAGCCTCGGCATCGGCCTGCGCCTGATGGGCCGGTACCAGGAGGCGCGGGCGCACGACACGGAGACGGCCCGGCTGCGCTCCCTCACCCTGGGCGAGAACCACTTCGACACCCTCAACACCCTCAGCGGCCTGTCCATCGACATCCGGGAGACCGGCGACTACCTGGAGGCCGCCGCCCACCAGGAGGACGTGTACGCCCGCTACCGCACCCACTTCGGCGAGGACACCCCCGCCAGCCTCGGCTGCGCCCGTGTCCTGGCGGTCTGCCGGCGCCGGGCGGGCGACCACGCGGGGGCGCTCTCGCTCGGCGAGGCGGTGTGGACGAAGTTCGTGAACCGGTTCGGCCCCGACCACCCCGACGCCGTCGCCTGCGCCGCCAACCTCGTCGTGGACCTGCGGCAGGACGGGCAGCTCCGGCGCTCGCGGGAGCTGGGCGAGGCGACGATCGGGCGGTACGCGGCGAAGCTCGGCGACTCCCACCCGTACACGCTCTCGGCCCGGGTCAACCTGGCCATCACGCTGCGGCACCTGGACGACCTCGAAGGCGCCGGGGAGCACCTGGCGGCGGCGCTGCCCGGGCTGCGGGAGACGCTGGGCGCGGAGCACGTCCTCGCCCTGACCGCGGCCGCCGGCACCGCCAGCCAGTACGCCGCGGAGGGCCGGCACGAGGAGGCCCTGGAGCTGGACCGGGAGGCGCTGGAGGTGCTGCGCCGGGAGCACGGCGAGGACCACCCGACGGCCCTGGCCTGCGCCACCAACGTGGTGCTCGACCTGCGGGCGCTGGGCCGGGACGACGAGGCGACCGCCCTGCACACCGAGACGCTCGCGGGCTTCCGCCGGCGGCTCGGCGAGGACCACCCGGCGACCGTGGCCTCCGCCTCGGGCAAGCGGGCCGAGATCGACATCGCCCCCGTGCCCTTCTAGGCGGGCCGGAGCCGCGAAGGGGCCGGCCGGGCCCGGGGCCCGGCCGGCTTCCGCGTGCCGTGCGGCGTCAGGGGGCCGGCGGCGGTTCCGCGCCGCCGGCGGGCACCGGGTCGAGGCCGGGCCCGGTCCGGACCTCCGGCACCTTCCCGGTCGCCGGTCCGCCGTCCCGCGGGGCCGACGGCGGACCGGCCGGGCGGCCCAGCAGTTTGATCAGCGGGCCGGTGGCGGCCGTGGTCACCAGTGCCATCACGACGAGCAGCGCGTAGAGCCGGGGGCCGATCACCCCGGCCCGGAGGCCGACCTCCAGCACGATGAGCTCGGTCAGGCCGCGGGTGTTGAGCAGGACGCCGATCAGCAGCGAGTCGCGCCACGGCTGGCGGGCGCCGCGTGCCGAGAGCGCCCCGGCCGCCACCTTGCCCACCACCGCCGCGGCGCATATCACCGCGAGGAGCGCCAGGTCGGAGGCGTGCAGCCCGCCGAGGACGACGGTCGTCCCGGAGATCGCGAAGAACACCGGCAGCAGCAGCCCGCCGGCGTCCCGGAGCGGACCGAGGAGCCGGGCGTCCGGGGAGCCGTCGGGCAGCCGGGGCATCACGACCCCGGCGAGCAGCGCGCCGAAGATGACGTGCAGTCCGAGCGCGTTGGTGGCCCAGGCGGAGGCGAGGGCGAGGGTGACGGCGAGCGGGACCCGCTGGGCGGGCCGGCCGGCGGGCCGGCTCATCCACCGGCCCAGCAGGGGGCGGACGGCGAAGAGCATCACCGCGACGTACAGGACCAGCAGGGCGGCCTTCGCCGCCCACTCCCGCGTCGAGCCGTGCGCGCCGCCGACCAGGACGACGGCGAGGACGGGCCAGCTCAGCGCGTCGATGACGCCGGCCGAGGCCATCGCGATGGTGCCGGGCCGGGTGCCGGCGAGGCCCTGGTCCCTGATGATGCCGGCCAGGACGGGGACGGCCGTGATGGAGAGGGCGACCGCCATGTAGAGGACGAAGGTGGCGTCGACCGGCCGCCCGCCGTTGACCTCCGCGAAGCCTTCGGGGAGGAGCAGGACGATGCCCGCGCCCAGCAGCATGGGGAGGGCGAAGCCGCTCACCGAGACCGAGGCGACGGCCTTCCGGTGGCGGAGCAGGCCGAGGTCGAGCTCGTAACCGACCGCGAAGAGGAAGAAGATCAGGGCCACTTGGGCCAGCGAGGTGAGGATCGGCTGGATCTGTTCCGGGAACAGCCTCTCGTGCAGCCCGCCGGGGAGCAGGCCGAGCAGGCTGGGGCCGAGCGCGATGCCCGCGAACAGCTGTCCGACGACGGGGGGTTGGCCGAGTCTCCGGGCCACCGCGCCGGCCGCGTGGGCGGCCGCGATCACCACGGCGAGGGCCGCGACGACGTGCGTGATGACGGAGTCCATGCTCACGGCATTCCCCTTCCGGCCCGGCGCGACAGTGCGGCACGGCCCCTACGCAGTGTAGCCGTGCGGGTGGCAAGTGCCCTATCGTGAAAGCCATTTGGCGTATGCCACCACGGACGGGGGCGAGCGGTGACGACGGTGCTGTGCGCGGTCGGTACGGGGGCGGGCGGGCCGGGACGGGCCGGCGGCCCGGGGCGGGCGCGGGAGGGACGGCGGCCGTCACGGCCCGGAATCGCGGTGACTCCCCGTGACCGAAGCGGGTGGGCCGGTTCCGGCGGCCCGGGACCGGGCCGCCTCCTCACGGCGGGGTCGCACCGCCTCCTCGCGGCGGAATCGCACCGCCTCCTCGCGGCGGGGCCGGCGTGACGGCGGCGGCCCGTCCGGAGCGGACGTACGCGGTCGTCGTCGGCGCGGAGCGGTACGCGGCGGGCCCGTCCTGGGACCTGCCCGGCCCCGCCGCGGACGCCCGCCGCTTCACCGCCTGGCTGCGCGGGCGCGGGGTGCCCGCGCCGCACGTCTCGCTGCTGCTCGATCCGCTGCCGGGGGCGGGCGGGCCGGAGGTCGACGTGCCGTCGGGGCCCGCCGGGCGGGAGGCCGTGCAGGAGGTGCTCACCCGGTGGCTGCCGCCCCTGGAGGGCGATCTGCTGTGGGTGTTCTGGGGAGGGCACGGCGTCACCGACCCGCAGGGGCACCGCCGGCTCTTCTACGCCGACGCCGGTCCGGACGACCGGCGCAACCTCGACCTGGACGCCTGGCTGACCGCCTTCACCACCGACCTCCTCCCCGGTTTCCGGCGGCAGATCTGGCTGGTGGACTCCTGCCAGACCTTCGTCGAGGACCTGCGCCTCACGCGCTCGCTGCCCCACGAACTCCCGCCGGGCGGCCACCGGTTGCCGGACCGGGAGCAGTTCGTGCTGCTGGCCTCCGGGGCGGGGCGGCGGGCGGCCAACGACCCGGTGGCGCAGACCGGGGCGTTCTCCCGGGCGGTCCTCGCGGCCCTGGCCGCGACGGACGGCGCCGGGGCGTGGCCGCCCGACATGGACGCGGTGGCGGCCGCCGTGCTGCGGGAGTTCGGCGGCGGGCCCCAGCGGCCCACCTCGCTCTGGCACCGCTCCTGGGCGGGCGACGTGCGCCGGTCCGACGCCCTCGCCGCCGCCCCCGCCGCCGCCGTCCCCGCCGTCCCTTCCTCCCGGCGGCCGGAGGAGCCGGTGCCGGACGCGGGCCTGCGCGAGCTGATCGGCCTGCTGGCCGACTGGCCGAGCATGACGGACCAGAACCAGCGGCAGCTGGTCCTCGGCATGCTCCCCGAGGACCTGGCCGGCGCCGTCCCCCGGCTGAGCGCGGCCCGCCCCGACATCATCAGCATCGTGCGGACCTGCCGGCGCCATCCCGGCGGCCTCGCCGCCCTCGTCGAGGCGCTCGCCCTCCTCGAACCGGGCTCGCGGGAGCAGCGCGAGCTGGCCGAGTGGGCCGCGCGCTGGCTGCTGCCGGAACAGGGGGGCGCACCCGCCTGATCACGCCCTTCCGGAACCCCACGGCCTGCGTCATCATGAAAGGCCGACGGGGTTCGAGGGGCATGGCAGGGGGATGTCGATGCACACGTCCGACACGCACACGGCGCCGGCGGCGGGGAAGCCGCGGCACCTGGGGTCCGAGCTCGTCGACCTCAGCGACGTCCCGCTCTCCGTCCTGCGCGGACAGGATCCGCGCCCGCTCGCCCGCTCGCTGGAGCGGCTGCTGCGCCAGGTCGAGCGCCCCCGGGTCAACTTCGCCGGCGAGGGAGGGCCCGGACGGGCCGACTGACGGTTTCCCGGGGAGGAGATCCGTGCAGACCTACGGAGGACACGAGCCCGCCCGTACCGTGCACCATCTCGTTCCCTCGGCGTCCTTCGACGCCCTGGCCGCGGGCCGGGGCGGCCCCGGCACCCTCCGCTTCCTGCGGACCACCGAGTACAGCCGGCGGCTCCTGCTGCTGCGGGCGCTGCTCGACACCACCGCGCGGACGCCCGCCGCGCTCGGCCCGCTGCCGTCCGTGGACAGCGCGTGGGACGTCCTGACGGCCGCCCAGGAGCGGGCCCCGGAGGAGTTCCGGGAGCTGCTGCTGCACCCGCAGACCGGGGTCTGGCTGGGGCACGGCCTGCGGCTGCTGCACCGCACGGCCTGGGGCGACGGCCCGCTGTGGACCGATCTCGGCCATCTGCACGTGGTGTGCGCCGTCGCCGCGCTGCGCGCGGGGCTGTCGCTGCGCACCACCGTGCCGCTGCGGGACGGGGCCGTGATGTTCCCGACCCTGGGGCTCGCCCGGCTGCCGGGGCGCCCCCGGTGGGGCACGGCGGAGGTGGTGGTGGCGGACGGCCGGCTGCGGGTCGACCCGTACGGCGCGGACGTCGGCCCGCCCGCCCCGCCGGCCGGGGACGGGCCGGGCTGGCAGGGGCTGCGCCGGCTGCGCACCCGGGTCGCCGGGAACCCGGTGGACATCTGGCTGGACGACATCGGCCCCTACCGGGACCTCAGCGAGCCGCTGCCGCCGCAGCGCCTCGACCCGGCCGAGACCGCCGTGTGGCAGGACCGGTTCCACCGGGCCGTGCGGCTGCTCGAGGAGACCGACCCGGAGACGGCCGAGGCGCTCGCGGAGGGGCTGCGCAGCATGACGGCCGTGCCGCCGTCGCCGCACGGGCTGGTGCTCAGCGCCTCCTCCGGCGACGCCTTCGGCGGGCTGCTGACCTCGCTCCCGCCGGACCCGGTGACCTTCGCGGTGACCCTGGTCCACGAGTTCCAGCACACCAAACTGGGCGCGCTGCTGCACCTGCTGACGCTGGAGCGGGACGACGGCGCCGAGCGGCACCACGCCCCCTGGCGGGACGACCCCCGTCCGCTGAGCGGCCTGCTCCAGGGGGCGTACGCCTTCCTGGGGATCGCCGACTTCTGGTCCCGGTACCTGGACCGGGCGCCGCGCGCCGGGCGGGCGCTGGCCGAGTTCGAGTTCGCGCTCAGCCGCCGGCAGACCCGGGAGGCCGTCCGCACCCTCGCCGCCGACCCGGCGCTGACCTCCCACGGGCGCCGGTTCGTGGCCGGCATGGCCGCCCGCCTGGACGCCTGGGAGGAGGACGCCCGCGTCCGGCCGGGCGTCGACGCGATGGCCGCGTTCGCCGCGACCGACCACCGCGTCGAGTGGCGGGTGCGCCACCTGGCCCCGGCCCCCGCCGAGGTGCGGGCCCTGGCCGGCGCCTTCCTCTCCGGCGCGGCGCCCCACCCCGTCGCCGCCCCGACGCTCGCCCCCGACACCACCCGCTGGACCCACGCCCGGACCCGGCTGATCCGCGGTCTGCTCGCGCCGTCGCCGGAGGCCGGGGCCACCGGGGCGTCGACGGCCGACCGCGCCCTGCTCTCCGGCGATCCCTCCGCCGCCGCGGCCTACGCGCGCCTGCTGGCCGCGGACCCCGAGTCCCCCGAGGCGTGGACCGGTCTGGTCCTCGCCCTCGCCACCACCGCACCGGCGGCCCGCTCGCTCCTGCACCGCCCCGAACTCCTCCGGGCCCTCCACCGGGAGCTGCGCGCCACCGCCCCCGACCACCTCGCCCACTGGCTCGTCGGAGCCCGCCGCCGCGGGCCGTCCGGGTGATCCCCGGGCGTGTCGCGCCGCGGCGCGCCCCCCGCGCCGGGCACCGTGGACAGCAGAAGGCCCGCGGCCGCAGGAAAATCCTTCCTGCGACCACGGGCCTGCGGTGGGGCGGGTGGGACTCGAACCCACGGCCGACGGATTATGAGTCCGCTGCTCTAACCGGCTGAGCTACCGCCCCCGACGTCGACGCGCGTACAAGTGTGCGCGCCGTCTGCCGCAGCATAGCCGCTCATACGATCTCCTGCTCCGGATGATCGGGATGACCGGCCCTGCTCGACCATGAAGACCACGGGCGGGAACGGATGGTTCCCGGGAACGCGAAAAAGGACCCCGAAGGGCCCTTCTCCGATCTGCTCCCCCGACTGGACTCGAACCAGTAACCCTCCGGTTAACAGCCGAATGCTCTGCCAATTGAGCTACAGGGGATCGCGCTCCCCCGACTGGACTCGAACCAGTAACCTGCCGGTTAACAGCCGGCTGCTCTGCCAATTGAGCTACAGGGGATTGCTGCGGTGCACCGAACGGTCCTGCCGGGGTCTCCCCGGGCGGCGGGCGCTCGCTGCGAGACATACATTAGCGCAAGCAGGGGGGTGCTCCGCCAATCGGTATCCCGAGGGCATCCCCAGGACCTTCCAGGGAAGGATCGCAGCGTGCGGTACAAGCTGACGTTCGCCGCGGGTCTCGCGCTCGGTTACGTGATCGGTACGCGCGCGGGACGCGAGCGGTACGAACGGATGAAGAAGGCCGCCCAGGGCTTCGCGCGGAACCCCGCCGTGCGGAACGCCGCCGAGTCCGCCGCGCAGACCGGCCGCCAGTACGCGGGGAAGGCGGCGCACATGGTCGGCGACAAGGTGGGCGACCGCCTGCCCGCCTCCGTGGCCGAGCGGGTGTCCGCCCTGCGCGGACGCGCCCACGCCAACGGGCAGGTCACCGAGGACGACGACTGGGGCACCAGCAACACCTGACCCGTACGCGCCCCGCGTGCGGCAGAATCGGGTGTCATGGGGATAGTCGCCGGACTCGACAGCTCTTCGGACGCCACGCGCATCGTCGTCTGTGACACGGACACGGGCGCCGTACTGAGACAGGGGCACGCTCCGCACCCGGTCGACGCCAAGGCCACCGACGTCGACCCGCAGAGCTGGCTGCTCTCGCTCGGGGAGGCCGCCACCGGCGGTCTCCTCGAAGGCGTGGAGGCCATCGGCGTCTCCGCGCAGGCGCACGGCGTCGTCCCGCTCGACGACCGGGGCGGCCTGGTGCGGCCCGCCCTCGTCGGCAACGACAAGCGGGGCCAGGTCGCCGCCGCCGACCTCGTCGAGGCCCTGGGCGGCCGCGAGGCCTGGGCCGAGGCCGTCGGCACCGTCCCGCAGGCCGGGCTCCCGGTCGCGAAGCTGCGCTGGCTGGCCCGGACCGAACCCGAGCACGCCCGGCGGATCGCCGCCGTCCTCCAGCCGCACGACTGGCTGGTCTGGCAGCTCCTCGGCCGGCCCGCCCGCCGCACCACCGACCGCGGCGCCGCCTCCGCCACCGGCTACTGGTCCGCCCGCACCGGCGCCTACCGCCCCGACCTCGTCGAGCTGGCGCTCGGGCACACCGTCGCGCTGCCCGAGGTGCTGGGCCCCGCCGAACCCGCCGGGACCACGCCCGAGGGGCTGCTGATCTCGGCCGGCACCGGCGAGACCATGGCCGCCGCCTTCGGCCTCGGGCTCGGCCCCGGCGACGCCGTCGTCTCGCTCGGCGCCTCCGGCTCCGTGATGGCCGTCCACCACGAGGCCCTCGCCGAACCCGGCACCACGATCACCTCCTACGCCGACGCCACCGGCATGCACCTGCCGGTGGTCTCCGTCACCAACGCGGTCCGCACGCTGCGCGGCACCGCGGAGATGCTGGGCGCCCCGTCGCTGGAGGAACTCTCCGCGCTGGCCCTGAAGTCGACGCCCGGCTCCTCCGGTCTCGTGCTCCTCCCCTACCTGGAGGGCGAGCGGACGCCGCACCTGCCGCACACCGCGGGCACCCTCACCGGGCTGCGCCGCGAGTCGATGAAGCCCGAACACCTGGCGCGGGCCGCCTTCGAGGGCATGCTGTGCGGGCTCGGCGACGCCCTGGAGGTGGTGCGCGGGCGCGGGGTCGGGATCCGGCGGATCTTCCTGCTCGGCGCCGCGGCCTCGCTGCCCGCCGTACAGGCCCTGGCGCCCGCGCTGTTCGGCGCGCAGGTCGTCGTCCCCCAGCCGGCCGACTACGCGGCGCTCGGCGCGGCCAAGCAGGCCGCCTGGGCGCTGGGCGTGGCCCGCGGCACGCTCTCGCCGTCCGCTCCCCCGGCCTGGCAGGGCGCCGCCGCGCAGATCCTGGAGCCGGGCGAGGAGCTGCCGGTGGGGCAGGCGGTGCGCCAGCAGTACGTGGCGGCGCGGGAGCAGATCCACCCAGGGGCGTTCGGCGGCTGACGCCCCTTCGGGGGACGGCCGCCCGGAGGACGGTTCGTAAAGTCTTCACCAGGGCTCGGCCGGGCGCCGCAAACCCGGTCGTAACGGCGCGGGTGCTCGGGCGATAGTGAGAACCGTGCTCATAAGACTTCTCCGAACCCACCTCCGGCCCTACCGAAAACCCATCGCGCTGCTCGTCCTGCTCCAGTTCCTGGCGACCTGTGCGAGCCTCTACCTGCCGACCCTGAACGCCGACATCATCGACAACGGTGTCGTCACGGGGGACACCGGCTACATCCTGCGGTTCGGCGCGCTGATGATCGGCGTCTCCGTGATCCAGGTGCTGTGCAACATCGGGGCCGTGCACTACGGCGCGCGGACCGCCGCCGCGCTCGGCCGTGACGTGCGCGGCGCCGTCTACGACCGGGTGCAGTCCTTCTCGGCGCGCGAGCTCGGGCAGTTCGGCGCGCCGTCGCTGATCACCCGGACGACCAACGACGTCCAGCAGGTCCAGATGCTGGTCCTGATGGCGTTCACCCTGATGGTCTCCGCGCCCATCATGTGCGTCGGCGGCATCGTGATGGCGCTCGGCCAGGACGTGCCGCTCTCCGGCGTGCTGCTGGCGGTGGTGCCGGTGCTCGGGATCTCCGTCTCGCTCATCGTCCGGCGGATGCGGCCGCTCTTCCGGACCATGCAGGAGCGGCTCGACACGGTGAACCGGGTGCTGCGCGAGCAGATCACCGGCAACCGGGTGATCCGCGCCTTCGTGAAGGACGGGTACGAGGAGGAGCGTTTCCGCGGCGCCAACGGCGAGCTGACCGACGTGTCGATGGCGACGGGCCGGCTGATGGCGCTGATGTTCCCGACCGTGATGACGGTGGTGAACGTCTCCAGCGTGGCCGTGGTCTGGTTCGGCGCGCACCGCATCGACAGCGGCGGGATGGAGATCGGCGCGCTGACCGCCTTCCTCGCCTATCTGATGCAGATCGTGATGGCGGTCATGATGGCCACCTTCATGTTCATGATGGTGCCGCGCGCCGAGGTGTGCGCCGAGCGGATCGAGGAGGTCCTGGCGACCTCGTCGAGCGTGGTGCCGCCGGCCGAGCCGGTGACCTCGCTGGACCGGCGCGGGCACCTGGAGCTCAGGAGCGCGGACTTCCGGTACCCGGGCGCGGAGGAGTCCGTCCTCAAGGACGTGGAGCTGGTGGCGCGGCCCGGCGAGACCACCGCGATCATCGGCTCGACCGGCTCCGGCAAGTCGACGCTGCTGGGCCTGGTGCCGCGGCTGTTCGACGTGACGGGCGGCGAGGTGCTGGTCGACGGGGTGGACGTGCGGCGGCTGGACCCGGCGCTGATGGCGCGGACGGTCGGGCTCGTCCCGCAGAAGCCGTACCTGTTCTCCGGGACGGTGGCGTCGAACCTGCGGTACGGGAAGCCGGACGCGACCGACGAGGAGCTGTGGCACGCCCTGGAGGTGGCCCAGGCCGCCGACTTCGTGCGGAAGCTGGAGCACGGCCTGGACGCGCCGGTCGCGCAGGGCGGCACCAACGTGTCCGGCGGGCAGCGGCAGCGGCTCGCGATCGCCCGGACGCTGGTGCAGCGGCCGGAGATCTACCTCTTCGACGACTCGTTCTCCGCGCTCGACTACGAGACGGACGCCCGGCTGAGGGCGGCGCTCGCGGCGGAGACGGCGGACGCGACCGTGGTGATCGTCGCCCAGCGGGTGTCGACCATCCGGGACGCCGACCGGATCGTGGTCCTCGACGAGGGCCGGGTCGTGGGCACCGGCCGCCACCACGAGCTGATGGCGGGGAACGAGACGTACCGGGAGATCGTGCTCTCCCAGCTGACCGAGGCGGAGGCAGCCTGATGGCCGGTCCTGGCGGACGCATGATGGCCGGGGGCGCCCCGGGCGAGCGGTCGATGGACTTCAAGGGATCGTCGAAGCGGCTGCTGCGGCAGCTCGCGCCGGAGCGGGCCGCGCTGTGGGTGATGCTGCTCGCCGGCGTGCTGTCGGTGGCGGGAGCGGTGGTCGGCCCGAAGATCCTCGGCCGGGCGACGGACCTGGTCTTCGCGGGCGTGGTCGGGCGGCAGATGCCCGAGGGCGTGACGAAGGCGCAGGCGCTGGAGAGGCTGCGGGCGGACGGTGACGGCGGCATGGCCGACATGCTGTCCGGGGTCGACTTCACGCCCGGCCGGGGCATCGACTTCGGCGCGGTCGGCGAGGTGCTGCTGCTGGCGCTCGCGGTGTACGTGGCGGCGGGCCTGCTGATGCTGGTCTCCACCCGGATGTCGATCAAGGTGATCAACCGGACCGTGTACCGGATGCGGGAGGACGTCCAGACGAAGCTGGCGCGGCTGCCGCTGTCGTACTTCGACCGGGCGAAGCGCGGCGAGGTGCTGTCCCGGGCGACCAACGACCTCGACAACGTCGGGCAGACGCTCCAGCAGTCGATGGGCCAGCTCATCAACTCGCTCCTGACCATCGTCGGCGTGCTCGCGATGATGTTCTGGATCTCCCCGCTGCTCGCGCTCGTCGCCCTGGTGACGGTGCCGGTGTCGGTGGTGGTCGCGGCGCGGATCGGCAAGCGCTCGCAGCCGCACTTCGTGCAGCAGTGGAAGTCGACGGGCGCGCTCAACGCGCACGTGGAGGAGATGTACACCGGGCACGCGCTGGTGAAGGTCTTCGGCCGGCAGGAGGAGGCGGCGAAGGGCTTCCACGAGCAGAACGAGGCGCTGTACGAGGCCGGTTTCAAGGCCCAGTTCAACAGCGGCGTGATGCAGCCGGTGATGTTCTTCGTCTCGAACATCAACTACGTGCTGGTGGCCGTGGTCGGCGGTCTGCGGGTGGCGAGCGGCACGCTCTCCATCGGTGACGTGCAGGCCTTCATCCAGTACTCGCGCCAGTTCTCGATGCCGCTGACGCAGGTGGCGTCGATGGCGAACCTGGTGCAGTCGGGCGTCGCCTCGGCGGAGCGGATCTTCGAACTGCTCGACGCCGAGGAGCAGGCGCCGGACGCGCCGGCCTCCGAGAGGCCGCGCGACGTCAAGGGCAGGGTCGCCCTGGAGCACGTCTCCTTCCGCTACGAGCCCGACAAGCCGCTCATCGAGGACCTGTCGCTCACCGTGGAGCCGGGCCAGACGGTCGCGATCGTCGGCCCGACGGGCGCCGGCAAGACGACGCTGGTCAACCTCCTCATGCGGTTCTACGAGGTGACGGGCGGCCGGATCACGCTGGACGGCACGGACATCGCGGCGATGTCCCGGGAGGAGCTGCGGGCCGGGATCGGCATGGTCCTCCAGGACACCTGGCTGTTCGGCGGGACGATCGCCGACAACATCGCGTACGGCGCCACCCGCGAGGTGACCCGGGCGGAGGTCGAACAGGCCGCGCGGGCGGCCCACGCCGACCGCTTCGTCCGCACCCTGCCGGACGGGTACGACACGGTGGTGGACGACGACGGGGCGGCGGTCAGCGCGGGCGAGAAGCAGCTGATCACCATCGCCCGGGCGTTCCTGTCGGACCCGGTGATCCTGGTCCTCGACGAGGCGACGAGCTCGGTGGACACCCGGACCGAGGTGCTGATCCAGAAGGCGATGGCCCGGCTCGCGCAGGGCCGCACCTCCTTCGTGATCGCGCACCGGCTCTCCACGATCCGGGACGCGGACGTGATCCTGGTGATGGAGAACGGCTCGATCGTGGAGCAGGGCACGCACGAGGAGCTGCTGACGGCGGGCGGGGCGTACTCCCGGCTGTACGCGGCGCAGTTCGCGGAGGCGGTCGTCGAGGTCGACTGACCCGGGTGATCGACCGGCGGTGACCCGTGCCGCATGATGTGCGGCATGGGTCACATAACCGAGAGTTCCTGGGTGCCGTCGGTCACCCTGCGGGTCGGCGTCGGCACCCCGGACGTGGCGGCGCTGCTGCTCGGCGCGGACGGCCGGGTCCGGGGGGACGCGGACATGGTCTTCGCCGGGCAGCCCGTCCACCCCTCCGGCGCGGTACGGCACAGCGGCACGTCGCTGGCCCTCGCCCTGCACGAGGTGGAGCCGGAGGTCGAGCGGATCGTGATCGCGGGTGCGGCGGGCGGCGGCCACCTGGCCGCGATGGCCCCGGACCGGGCGGTCGTCGTCGCGTACCTGATCGGCAACCCCGAGGGCGGGGAGGCCGTCGTCTTCGGCGAGTTCTACCGCGAGTCCGGGGGCTGGAAGTTCACCGGGATCGGCAAGGGGTACACGGCCGGCCTCGCGGCGCTCGTCACCGACTACGGCGTCGAGGTCGCGGAGGAGGAGCCGGCCGCGGGGCCGTCGGCGCCGGGCCTGGTGAAGCAGCCGGCCGCGGGCGCGGCGGAGCAGCCGGCGCCGGGCCTCGCGCAGCGGCCCGCGGCCGCCGGGCCCCTGCCGCTGGCCGGCGTCGCGAAGGGGCCCGCCGGGAACGGGGCGGCGGACGGCGACGGCGGCCACCCGGCCCCGTCGGGCACCGCGAAGGACGGGCCGGCCGCGCCGGACGGCGGCGGGCGGAACGGGAAGGGCGGGTGGGCCGCCTCGGTGGCCGGCCGGATGCAGGGCTGGGTGTCGGGCGGCGGGGACCGGACGGCGGACGACGGCGGGGGTCCCGGGGCGTTCGGGCCGGACTTCAAGCCCTTCACCGCCAAGGGCGAGGGCGACTCGGTCGTCACCGCGGGTCCCCAGGTGCCGGCCGGCCCGGTCCTCCTGGAGGTGACGCACCAGGGCTCCGACTCCTACATCGGCGTCCACGCCCTCGGCGAGGACAACAAGGACGCCGGGTCCTCCCTCTTCAGCAGCCAGCTCGCCGACTTCACCGGCAGCACCGTCACCGAGGCCCCCGAGGGCCGCCCGCTGCGCCTGCGGGTGGCCGCGTACAACGCCTGGACCGTGCGGGTGCGGCCGGTGAGCGCCGCCCGCCGGCTGCGCGGGACGCTGAAGGGGTACGGCCCCGAGGCGCTGCTGTACACGGGCGGGCCCGCCGACCTGACGGTCGACTTCAAGGGCAACGAGGAGAACGGGGGCTACGTCAGCCTCTGGACCCACCCGATCACCGACGGCGGGGTCCTCTCGCCCAGCCCCACGCTCTCCCTCAGCAAGCCCGGACGGCAGCTGGCGACGGTCCCGCTGCCCGACGGCCCGCTGCTGCTGCTCTTCAGCGCCGACGGCAAGTGGTCGCTGACCGTGCGCGAGCTGGGGCTCTAGTCCAGGTAGCCGCGCAGCTGGTCCGCGTAGGCGTGGTCCCGCAGCTTGGAGAGGGTCTTGGACTCGATCTGGCGGATGCGTTCGCGCGTCACGCCGAAGATCTGCCCTATCTCCTCCAGGGTGCGGGGGCGGCCGTCGTCGAGGCCGTAGCGGAGCTGGACGACCTTGCGCTCGCGCTCGCCGAGGGTGGACAGGACGTCCTCCAGGTGGCGGCGGAGCAGCAGGAAGGCGGCGGATTCGACGGGCGAGGCGGCGTCGCCGTCCTCGATGAGGTCGCCGAGGTCGACGTCCTCCTCCTCGCCGACGGGGGTGTGCAGGGAGACGGGTTCCTGGGCGAGCCGGAGGACCTCGCGGACCCGCTCCGGGGTGAGGTCGAGCTGGACGGCGACCTCCTCCGGGGTGGGTTCGGTGCCGCGTTCCTGGAGGAGGTGGCGCTGCACGCGGATGACCCGGTTGATGAGCTCCACGACGTGGACGGGGACGCGGATGGTCCGGGCCTGGTCGGCGAGGGCCCGGGACATCGCCTGCCGGATCCACCAGGTGGCGTAGGTGGAGAACTTGTAGCCGCGGGCGTAGTCGAACTTCTCGACGGCCCGGATCAGGCCGAGGTTGCCCTCCTGGACGAGGTCGAGCATGGTCAGGCCCCGGCCGACGTACCGCTTGGCGACGGAGACGACGAGCCGCAGGTTGGCCTCGATGAGCTTGCGCTTGGCGATCCGGCCGAGGACGACGAGCCGGTCGAGGTCGTACGCGAGCTGCGAGTCGAGGTCGGGGGCGAGGGCGAGCTTCTCCTCGGCGAAGAGGCCGGCCTCGACGCGGCGGGCCAGTTCGACCTCCTCCTCGGCGGTGAGGAGGGGGATGCGGCCGATCTCGCGGAGGTACTGGCGGAAGAGGTCGGCGGAGGGGCCGTTGGCGCCGGGGTCGCCGGTGCGGCGCCGCTGGGCCGGGACCTCGGGGAGTCCGGGGAGGCCGGGGGGTTCGTCGCGCTCGTCCGGTTCGGTGGTCTGGATCTCGGTCTGCACGGCGGGCGACCTCCAGGAGGGGCGGAACGGCTCCGTCACCCCGCCCAGTGTGGGGTACGACACATCGCCGCCACGAGGGGCGTGCGGTGACTTTTTGGTCCCGCGCGGTGACGGACCGTAGGTCAGAGGGCCGCGGCGCCGTGGTTGCGGAGGGCCTGCCCGTACTGGGTGAGCACCCACAGCTCGTTCTGGACGGCGGCGAGCTTCTCGGCGTCGCCGTGGGCGCCGAGCCGGGCGAGGGTGCCCTGGACGTCGCGGATGCGCCGGTCGACGGCGCGGAGGCGAACCTGGACGAGCTGGGCGCCGGCGTACACCTCGTCGACGGTCTTGGCGAAGACCGCCTCGACGGCGAGTTCGGTGACGAGGGCGCGGACGGTGTCGTCGGGCGCGGCCTCGCGGACGGCGTCGAGGTAGTCGGAGGGGGCGCCGTCGGCGCCGCCGGCCTCCTGGATGCACTGACGGACGGCGGCGTAGGGCGGGGCGGTGAACTCGTCGATGCCGTAGGCGTCGAAGGCCGGGGAGACGAGGGCCGGGTACTGGAGGGCCAGCTTGAGCAGCTCGCGCTCGGTGCGGTGGGCGGGGCTGCGCAGGTTGAGCGCGGGCCCGGCCGGGCCGCGGGGGGCCTGGACGTCGCCGTACGGGCGCTGGGGGCGGCCGTCGCCGCGCCGCGGGCCCTGCTCCTTGCCGCCGCCGCGCTGCCAGCGGGCGATCTGGGCGACCCGGCGGACGACGAACTGGGTGTCGAGGATGCCGACGAGTCCGGCGAGCTGGACGGCGACCTCGTGCTGGGAGGCGACGTTCTTGATCTTGGCGACGATCGGGGCGGCCTCGTCGAGGGCGGCGGCCCGGCCCGCCGGGGTGTCCAGGTCGTAGCGGTTCACGATCTGGCGCAGCGCGAACTCGAAGAGGGGGGTGCGGGGCTCGACCAGGTCGGCGACGGCGTCGTCGCCCTTGGCGAGGCGCAGTTCGCAGGGGTCCATGCCGTCGGGGGCGATGGCGATGTACGTCTCGGCGGCGAACTTCTGGTCGTCCTCGAAGGCGCGCAGGGCGGCCTTCTGGCCGGCGGCGTCGCCGTCGAAGGTGAAGATGACGCGGGCCGAGCCGTTGTCCATGAGGAGGCGGCGGAGGATCTTGATGTGCTCGCCGCCGAAGGCGGTGCCGCAGGTGGCGATGGCGGTGGTGACGCCGGCCAGGTGGCAGGCCATGACGTCGGTGTAGCCCTCGACGACGACGGCCCGGCTGGTCTTGGCGATCTCCTTCTTGGCGAGGTCGATGCCGTAGAGGACCTGGGACTTCTTGTAGACCGGGGTCTCGGGGGTGTTGAGGTACTTGGGGCCGGTGTCGTCCTCGCGCAGGCGGCGGGCGCCGAAGCCGACGATCTCGCCGCCGACGTCCCGGATGGGCCACATCAGACGGCCGCGGAAGCGGTCGATGGGGCCGCGGCGGCCGTCCTGGGAGAGGCCGGAGACGATCAGCTCCTTGTCGGAGAAGCCCTTGCCGCGCAGGTAGCGGGTGAGGTGGTCCCAGCCGGCCGGGGAGTAGCCGACGCCGAAGTGCTCGGCGGCGGCCTGGTCGAAGCCGCGCTCGGCGAGGAAGCGGCGGCCGATCTCGGCCTCGGGGGAGGCGAGTTGGCCGGCGTAGTACTCGGCGGCGATCTTGTGGGCCTCGATCAGGCGGATGCGCTCGCCGCGCTGGTGGCCGGGGTTGTAGCCGCCCTCCTCGTAGCGGAGGGTGATGCCGGCCTTGGCGGCGAGGCGCTCGACCGTCTCCGAGAAGGAGAGGTGGTCGATCTTCATCACGAAGGCGATGGTGTCGCCGCCCTCCTGGCAGCCGAAGCAGTGGAAGAGTCCCTTGCTGGGGCTGACCTGGAAGGAGGGCGACTTCTCGTCGTGGAAGGGGCAGAGTCCCTTGAGGTTCCCGCCGCCGGCGTTGCGGAGCTGGAGGTACTCGGACACCACGGAGTCGATCGGGACCGCGTCCCGGACCGCCTTCACGTCGTCATCGTTGATCCTGCCTGCCACGCGTAGAGTCTACGGCTCGCCCGTACGTGTCAGAGCAGGCTCTCCAGGGGGACCGACGGGTCGCAGAGGGCGTCCGGGTCCACGGTGGCGCGGGAGCGGATGAGCTTCTGGACCGGTTCTGTGACGTCCCACACGTTCACGTTCATCCCGGCGGTCACCCGGCCCTCCTTGAGCCAGAAGGCGATGAACTCGCGCTTGCCGGTGTCGCCGCGGACCACGACCTGGTCGTAGGAGCCGGGCGGGGCCCAGCCGGAGTACTCCATGCCGAGGTCGTACTGGTCGGTGAAGAAGTACGGGATCCGGTCGTAGGAGACGTCCTGGCCGAGCATGGCGCGGGCGGCGGCGGGGCCGCCGTTGAGGGCGTTGGCCCAGTGCTCGACGCGGACGCGGTGGTGAAGGAAGGGGTGGTCGGAGGCGGCGACGTCGCCGGCCGCGTAGATGTCGGGGTCGGAGGTGCGCAGCGAGGCGTCGACGGCGATGCCGCCGCCGTCGGCGCGGTCGACGAGGGCGAGGCCGGAGTTCTCGGCGAGGGCGGCGCGGGGGGCGGCGCCGACGGCGACGAGGACGGCGTGGGCGGGGTGCTCCTCGCCGTCGTCGGTGCGCACGGCGAGGACCATGCCGTCCTGGCCGGTGATCTCGGTGATGCGGGCGCCGAAGTGGAAGCGGACGCCGTGCTCGGCGTGGAGGTCGGCGAAGAGCTGGCCGAGCTCGGGGCCGAGGACGCGGTGGAGCGGGGTGGGGTCGGCCTCGACGACGGTGACCTCGGCGCCGTAGGTGCGGGCGGCGGCGGCGACCTCCAGGCCGATCCAGCCGGCGCCGGCGATCACCAGGTGGCCGTTGTCCCGGCCGAGGGCCTTGAGCTCGTCGCGGAGCCGCTCGGAGTGGGAGAGGCGGCGCAGGTGGTGGACGCCGGCGAGGCCGGTGCCGGGGACGTCGAGGCGGCGCGGCTCGGAGCCGGTGGCGAGGAGCAGCTTGTCGTAGCGGATGACGGTGCCGTCGCCGAGGCGGACGGTGTGCGCGTCCCGGTCGATCGCGGTGACGGTCTGGCCGAGGTGGAGCTCGACGTCGTGGGCGGCGTACCAGCCGGGTTCGTGGACGAGGGCGGCGTCGCGGTCCTTCTTGCCGAGGAGGTAGTCCTTGGAGAGCGGGGGGCGTTCGTAGGGGTGGTCGCGTTCGTCGCCGATGAGGATCACCCGGCCGTTGAAGCCCTCCGCGCGGAGCGTCTCCGCCGCCTTGGCGCCGGCCAGGCCCCCGCCGACGATGACAAAGGTCTGATCTGCGTCGACCACGTTGATTCCTCCTCGTTGCGACCGGTTCTCTACGCTACGCCCCCGAGCCGGGGCCGGGCGGCAGCGCCCCTGGACGTGCATGCGAGGGTCCCGCACGGCGCCGGAAGGCGAAAGGGGGCCGACGCCCCCGGGCGGCCCCTAGGAGCGCGGGGCGCGGAGGCGGGCGTGGAGGGCGCGGGCGGTGGCGTCGGTGAGGTTGGCGATCTGGTCGACGATCACCCGCTTGCGGGAACGGTCGTCGGGTGCGGCGACGAAGAGGGCGCGGAACTGCGGTTCGAGGCCGTCGGGGGCGCGGGCGACGAGCGCCTCGGCGAGTTCGGCGACGACGATCCGCTGGTCGGCGCGGAGCGCCTCCTGTTCGGCGCGCTGCATCACGTACCGGTCGGCGACGGCCTTGAGGACGGCGCACTCGTTGCGGGTGGCGCGGGGGACGACGAGTTCGGCGCCGTAGCGGGTGAGGCGGCCGGAGCCGTACGCCTGGCGGGTGGCGCCCTCGGCGGCGAGGCAGAACCGGCCGATGAGCTGGCTGGTGGCGTCCTTGAGGCGGGCCTGGGCGACGGCGGAGCCGTCGTAGCCGTGCGGCCACCACTCCTGGCCGATGAGCCGGTCGAGGGCTTCGGCGAGTTCGGCGGGGTCGGTGTCCTCGGGGACGTAGCGGCCGATGGCGACGGCGAAGACGTCGGCGCGCTCGGGTTCGGCGTAGAGGAGGTTGGGGTCGATGTGGCCGGCGTGCAGGCCGTCCTCGAAGTCGTGGACGGAGTAGGCGACGTCGTCGGACCAGTCCATGACCTCGGCCTCGAAGCACTTGCGCTGCTCGGGGGCGCCGCGCCGGATCCACGCGAAGACGGGCAGGTCGTCCTCGTACACGCCGAACTTGGGCGAGCCGGGGTCGGTGGGGTGGCCGCCGCGCGGCCAGGGGTACTTGGTGGCGGCGTCGAGGGCGGCGCGGGTGAGGTTGAGGCCGACGGGGACGGGCTCGCCGTCGGGGCCGGGGACGAAGCGCTTGGGTTCGATGCGGGTGAGGAGGCGGAGCGACTGGGCGTTGCCCTCGAAGCCGCCGCAGTCCTTGGCGACGTCGTTGAGCGCCTGTTCGCCGTTGTGCCCGAAGGGCGGGTGGCCCATGTCGTGGGAGAGGCAGGCGGCCTCGACGAGGTCGGGGTCGCAGCCGAGGGCGGCGCCGAGCTCGCGGCCGACCTGGGCGCATTCGAGGGAGTGGGTGAGCCGGGTGCGGGGGCTGGCGTCCCACGAGTAGCCACGGGTGCCGGGGGTGACGACCTGGGTCTTCCCGGCGAGCCGGCGCAGCGCGGCGGAGTGCAGCACGCGGGCGCGGTCGCGCTGGAAGGCGGTGCGGCCGGGGCGCTTGTCGGGCTCGGCCGCCCAGCGCTCGGTGGCGGTCGGGTCGTACCCGGGGGTCTCGCTGGTGCCGTCGTAGCCTGCCATGTCTCGACGGTAACCGGCGGGACCGACAGAAGGGCTCAGATGGTGACGAGTTCCCGCCTGGGGGTGGCGTGGCGGCCGGTGCGGGCGCGGGCGCGGGCGGCACCGTCGTAACGATGCAGGACGAGGCGGGCGAGGGCGGGGTGGGCGCCGAGCGGGTCGGCGGCGATCCAGGGGGCGCGGGCGGCGGCGCGGGCGGCGAAGAGGCCGGGCGCGGTGAAGCAGGAGGCGACGGCGACCCGGGGCCGGCCGCGGGCGGCGAGCGCGGCGACGGCCTCGGGGACGGTGGGGGCGGCGGCGGAGGCGTACGCGGGGAGGACGGGGGTCCCGCCGAGGCGGTCGCCGAGGGCGGCGGCGATCCGGCGGAGGGTGGCGGCGGAGCGGGGGTCGCGGGAGCCGGCGGAGGCGAGGACGACGCCGGTGGCGGTGGAGGCGGAGTCGGCGGGGGTCCAGCCGGCCTCGGCGAGCCGGCCGGCGAGGGCCTCGGCGAGGAGGGGGTGGGGGCCGAGCGGTTCTGCGACGCGGGCCGGGAGCTCGGGGACGGCGGCGAGCGCGGCGGGCAGGTCGTGGGTGACGTGGTACCCGGGGGCGAGGAGGAGCGGGACGAGCACGGCTTCGCGGCCCTCGGCGGCGAGGTCCGCGAGGGTGGCGTCGAGGAGCGGCGCGTTCAGCTCGATGTGGGCGAGGCGGGCGTCGAGGCCGGGGCGGAGCGCGCGGACCCGGTCGAGGAGGCGGGTGAGGGTGGCACGCGCGCGGGGGTCGCGGCTGCCGTGGCCGACGGCGACGAGGACGGGGGCGGGGCGGCCAGCACCGGGCCGGGGGCCGGCGGCGGTGCCGGGGAGCTGTGCGAACGGCTGCATGGGCGGCGTACCTCCTGCTCGGTCTTCTCCGCCGGGCCGGCGTACGGACGCACCCGGCGGAGCTGGAGTCCGAGCTGCTCCACGACCCGCTCGCACAGGGCGGCGGCGTCCGCGAACGTGCTGTCCGGCTCCGTCATGGACCGATCCTGGCGGGGGGACGTTGCCTGCCCGTTGCGCGGTGGTCACGGCTCTTTTCCATGACCGCACGCGGGTGTTTCCGCGGGCTCACGCGCGCGTGGGGGCGGCTGTCAGGCGGCGAGCCAGACGCGGAGGGGGCCGAGCTCCGTGAAGCCGGCGGCGAGGGCGGCGGTCAGGTCGTCGCCGGACTCGTAGCCGACGACGGGGAGGGCGGGGTCGGCGGCGGCGAGGACGGCGGCCCAGACGGCGGCCGGGTCGGTGCCGTCGGCGGCGAAGAGGTTGGAGACGCCGGTGGCCCCGGCGCCGGTGGAGAGGACGGCTCCGCCGAGGATCCGCCCGTCGGGTCCGGGGACGGTGAGGACGGTGACGGCCGGGTCGTCCAGGAGGGCCGGGCGGAAGAGCGCCGCCTCGTCGGCGTCGCCGCCGCTCCAGGCGCGGGCCCAGGCGGCGAGCGCGCCGGGGGTGTCGGTCCGGGTCCAGTCGGCGGGGGGCGCGGGGGTGCCGGCCGGGCGGCCGATCCAGGTGGCGCCGAAGAGCGGCCGGAAGCCCTCGGGGGCGAGGTCGAGGCGGGCGTAGGAGTCCTTGACGGAGGCGCCGGGCGCGGTCAGGTCGATGCCTGTGACGACGTCGGCGGCGGTCGCGTCGGCCGTGAGGGAGACGGCGTCGGGGTAGTAGGGCGGGGTGCGGCGGGGGCTGGTCCAGGCGCGGGGGCCGGTGGTGGTGGCGAGGCCGTGGGCGCGGCACATGCTCGCGCACCACGCGGCGTTGTTCCGCACCGCGGCGGTCAGCAGGTCGTGGGTCACCGCCGGATCCTACGGAGCGCACGCCCCTCCCCTCCCCTCTTTTTTCGTTCCGAATCACGGAATATCTTTTCCGTTATGAGAATGTCCCCCGCGCCGCTCCCCCGGCGCGTCCTCGCCGAGTTCACCGGCACCGCCGCCCTCGTCGCCGTGATCGTCGGCTCCGGCATCCGCGCCGACTCCCTCAGCCAGGACGTCGGGGTCCGGCTGCTCGCCAACGCCGCCGCCTCCGCGATCGGCCTCGGGCTGCTCATCGCCCTCATCGGCCCGCTCTCCGGCGCCCACTTCAACCCGGTCGTCACCCTCTCCGAGTGGTGGACCCGCCGCCGGGAGGACCCCGGCCCGGACCGCGGCCGCGAGGTCCTCGCCTACGTCACCGCCCAGGTCGGCGGCGCCGTCGCGGGCGCGCTGCTCGCCGAGGCGATGTTCGGCCGCGCCCCCGGCTCCTGGTCCACCGAGCCGCGCGCCGCGCTCCACCTGCTGCTCGGCGAGGCGGTCGCCACCGCCGGACTCGTCCTCGTCGTCCAGGGCCTGCGGCACATCGGCCGCCCCCAGCTGGCCCCGGTCGCGGTCGCCGGGTACATCGCCGCGGCGATCTGGTTCACCTCCTCCGGCTCCTTCGCCAACCCGGCGGCCACCGTCGGCCGTTCGCTGACCGACTCGTTCACCGGCATCGCCCCCTCCTCGGTGCCCGCCTACGCCGCCGCCCAGTTCCTCGGCATGCTGCTCGGCATGGGCCTGGCGGGTGTGCTGTACGGCACGGATCGGGCCGCCGCCGAACCGCGGGGGGCCACCGTGCGTCGGACGGGGTGACAGCCCGTCCCCGCACCCCTTCCGGAGACCCCGATGCAGGTCCGGTTCCCCCGCACCGTCCGGGGCCGCCGCCGCGCCGTCCAGGCCGTGATGGCGGCCGCCGTCCTCGCCCTCGCCCCCGCGACCTGGATGCACACCGCGGCCGCCGGGAAACTGCGGACGACCGCCGACGTGCCCGCCCGGGACGTCGCCGTGGTCTTCGGCGCCGGCCTGTGGAACGGGCGCCCGACGCCGTACCTCGCGCACCGGCTCGACACCGCCGCCGAGCTGTACCGCACCGGCAAGGTGAAGGTCCTCCTCGTCACCGGCGACAACAGCCGGACCGAGTACGACGAGCCGGGCGCCATGCGCGCCTACCTCGCCGCCCGGGGCGTCCCGGACGGGAAGGTCGTCAGCGACCACGCCGGCTTCGACACCTGGGACAGCTGCGTGCGGGCCCGGAAGGTCTTCGGCGTCGACCGGGCGGTCCTCGTCACCCAGGACTTCCACGTCAAGCGGGCCGTGGCGCTGTGCGAGCGGGCCGGGGTCGCCTCGTACGGCGTCGGGGTCGCCGAACCGCAGGACACCACCTGGTACTACGGCACCGTCCGGGAGCTCTTCGCCGCCGGCAAGGCCGCCCTCGACGCGGCCGTCCGCCCCGACCCGCGCTTCCTCGGCCCGCGCGAGACCGGCGTCACCGAGGCCCTGGCCTCACCCGCCGCCCCCGGCCGGCCTGAGCCAAGAGCACCGCGCCCGTAATACGGCACGCCCCTGCGCGTAACACGCCCGCCGCACCCTTGACGGCATGTCCGACGCCACCGCGGTCCCCACCCACTGCCCCTACTGCGCCCTGCAGTGCGGCATGAAGCTCCGCCCGACCGGCACGGCGGACCTGCCCGCCGAGGTGGTCGAGCGGACCGACTTCCCGGTCAACCGGGGCGCCCTGTGCGGCAAGGGCCGCACCGCCCCCTCCGTACTCTCCTCCCGGGTCAGGCTCACCGAGCCCCTGGTCCGCCGCCCTGACTCCGGGGCGCTCGAACCGGCCTCCTGGGAGGAGGCGCTCTCCGCCGTCGCCGAGGGGCTCCGCCGGACCCGCGCCGACCACGGCCCCGACGCCGTGGGGGTCTTCGGCGGCGGCGGGCTCACCAACGAGAAGGCGTACACGCTCGGCAAGTTCGCCCGGCTCGTCCTCGCCACCTCGCAGATCGACTACAACGGCCGCTTCTGCATGTCCTCGGCGGCCGCCGCCCACCAGCGGGCCTTCGGCCTCGACCGGGGCCTGCCCTTCCCGCTGGAGGACGTCCCGAGGACGGGCTGCGTGATCCTCGTCGGCTCCAACCTGGCCGAGACCATGCCGCCCGCGCTGCGCTACCTCACCGAGCTGCGGGAGAACGGCGGGAAACTGATCGTCGTCGACCCGCGCCGCACCCGCACCGCCGAGCAGGCCGACCTCCACCTCGCCCCCCGCCCCGGCACCGACCTCGCGCTCGCCCTCGGCCTGCTCCACCTGGTCGTCGCCGAGGGCCGCGTCGACGAGGAGTTCGTCGCGGAGCGCACCTCCGGCTGGGAGGCCGCCCGCGCCGGGGCGATGGCCCACTGGCCCGAGCACGTCGAGCGGATCACCGGCGTCCCGGTGCCGGAGCTGCGCGCGGCGGTCGCGATGTTCTGCGACGCGCCCACGGGCATGGTGCTCACCGCCCGCGGCCCCGAGCAGCAGTCCAAGGGCACCGACACCGTCGGCGCCTGGATCAACCTCTGCCTCGCCACCGGGCGGGCCGGCCGGCCGCTGAGCGGCTACGGCTGCCTCACCGGCCAGGGCAACGGCCAGGGCGGCCGCGAGCACGGCCAGAAGGCCGACCAGCTGCCCGGCTACCGCAAGCTCGACGACCCCGCCGCCCGCGCCCACGTCGCCGGCGTGTGGGGCGTCGCCCCCGAGACCCTGCCGGGGCCGGGGCGCAGCGCCTACGAACTCCTCGACGCGCTCGGCGGCGAGGTGCGGTCGCTACTCCTGATGGGCTCCAACCCGGTCGTCTCCGCCCCGCACGCCGCCCGCGTCGAGGACCGGCTGCGCTCGCTCGACTTCCTCGCCGTCGCCGACGTCGTCCTCTCCGAGACCGCCGCGCTCGCCGACGTCGTCCTGCCGGTGACCCAGTGGGCCGAGGAGACCGGGACGATGACCAACCTGGAGGGGCGGGTGCTGCTGCGCCGCCGCGCCCTCACCCCGCCGCCCGGCGTCCGCACCGACCTGGAGGTGCTGCACGCGCTCGCCGGGCTGCTCGGCTGGGAGAAGGGCTTCCCCACCGACCCGGAGGAGGTCTTCGAGGAGCTGCGGCGGGCCTCCGCCGGCGGCCCCGCCGACTACTCCGGCATCAGCTACCGGCGGATCGAGGAGGAGCGGGGCGTCTTCTGGCCCTGTCCGGAGGAGGGCCACGCCGGTACGCCCCGGCTCTTCCTCGACCGGTTCGCGACCGCCGACGGGCGGGCCCGGTTCGTGCCGGTGACGCACCGGCCGGCCGCCGAGGAGACCGACGCCGAGTACCCGGTGGTGCTCACCACCGGGCGGGTCGTCTCGCAGTACCAGTCCGGGGCGCAGACCCGGCGGGTGGCGGAGCTGAACGCCGCCGCGCCCGGGCCGTTCGTGGAGCTGCACCCGCGGCTCGCGGAGCGCCTCGGGGTCGCGGAGGGCGAGCCGGTCGCGGTGGTCTCGCGGCGCGGGCGGGCGGTGGCGCCGGCCCGGATCACCGGCGCGATCCGGCCGGACACCGTCTTCATGCCCTTCCACTGGTACGGGGAGGGCCGGGCGAACACGCTGGTGAACCCGGCGCTCGACCCGGTCTCCCGGATGCCCGAGTTCAAGGTGTGCGCGGTCCGTCTGGAACGCGGCTGAACCAGTCGCCGGAGGGGATGAGCGGGCCGACCGGGGTGCCGGGGGCGGCGAGGTAGACCCAGGCGCGGACGGCGGCGCCGTCGCCGGCGCGGACGGCGTCGACGGCCGCGCGCTCGTACCCGGCCTCGTGCTCCATCCGGTCGAGGGCGGCGAGGAGTTCGCCGTACGCCTCGGGGACGGGGGTCACCAGGCTGCCGCGGACCGTGCCCTCGCCGGGGACCACGTACGGGTAGCCGGGGCCGTCGTGCAGGAGCGCGCCCGGAAGCAGGGCGTCCTCCTCGGTGGCGGTGCGGCCGAGGAGGAGCCGGTCGTGATGGCGCCCGCCGGGGCGGAGCGTGCCGTAGACGAAGAGTGGCAGGGTCACGCGGGGCCGACCTCGGTTTCCAGCCACTCCAGGTAGGCGGCGGAGCCCCGGACGACGGGGGTGGCGAGGATCTCCGGCGTCTCGTAGTCGTGCGCGGCGAGGAGGTGGGCCTCCAGGGCCGCGTACCGCGCCGCGGTGGTCTTGTAGAGGACCTGCCACTCCTCGGCGGTCTCGACGGCCGACTTCCAGTGGTAGACGGAGGTGAGGGGGCCGGTGATCTGCGCGCAGGCCGCGAGCCGGGCCTCGACGGCCCCGCGCGCGAGCGCCTCCGCCTTCTCCCGGCTGTCGGTGGTGGTGGTCACGGTGAGGGCGCCCGGGGCGGGAATGCTGGTCACGCCCTCACCGTATCCGCACGGGTCCGCTCAGGCCGCGTACGGCCGGACGGCCCTGGCGTCCTTGAGGGCGCGGCCCCACCAGGCGAGCTGATCGAGCATCAGCTTGGCGCCGGCCTCGGGCGCGGTCGGGTCCTTGAGCCGGCCGTCCTCGTCGAACTGGCCGTGGGCGTTGGCCAGGACGACGCCGTCGCGGACGGTCACGGCGTGCATCTCGGCGTAGACCTGGCGGAGGTGCTCGACGGCCCGGATGCCGCCGGAGATGCCGCCGTAGGAGACGAAGCCGACGGGCTTGGCGCGCCACTCGGTGTAGTGGCGGTCGATGAGGTTCTTCAGGGAGGCCGGGTAGGAGTGGTTGTACTCGGGGGTGAGGACGACATAGGCGTCGGCGTCCTCCAGGACGGGGGTGATCCGGGCGAGTTCGGCGCGGACGCCCGGATCGGGGTCGTGGGAGAGCGAGGTGGGGAGGGTCGTCCCGGCGAGGTCGAGGACGGTGAGTTCGAAGTCGGCGCGCTCGGCGACCCGGGTGCGGAACCAGTCGGCGACCACGGGGGCGAAGCGGCCGGCGCGGTCGCTGGCGATGACGAGGGCGAGCTCGAGGGGGGCGGCCTGGGCGGCGGCGGTCGTGATGTCCATGACGAAGAGCTTGTTACCTCAAGTCCACTTGAGGTCAAGCGGGTCCGGGAGCGGCCTCCGGAAGCGCCGTCGCGGACGGTCACGGCTACCGTGGGGCCATGACGTCTCCGCCCGCTCCGGCCGCCGCGCACATCGAGATCGACGGCGTCCCGGTCGCCGACCCCGGGCCGCTGACCGTCGTGCTGGGCGGCTACGGCCACTTCACCGCGATGCAGGTGCGCGACGGCCGGGTCAAGGGTCTCGGCCTGCACCTCGACCGCCTCGACCGGGCCACCCGCGAACTGTTCGGCGAGCCGCTGCCCGGGGAGCGGGTCCGGGAACTGCTCGCGCGGGCCGTCGGGGCGTCGGGGCTGCGGGACTCCTCGGCGCGGGTGCACGTCTACGGGGACGGGTCCCGGTTCCGGGTGGTGGTCACCGTCCGCGAGGCCGCGCCCGACGGCCCGGCCGCCCCGCAGCGCCTGATGTCCGTCGGCCATCTGCGCCCGGCGGCGCACCTCAAGCACCTGGGCGGCTTCGCGCAGGGGTACTACGGCGACGCGGCCCGCCGGGCGGGCTTCGACGGGGCGCTGCTGACCTCCCCGGAGGGCGAGGTCGCCGAGGCGGCGGTCGCCAACATCGCCTTCTGGGACGGGACGTCGCTGGTGTGGCCGACGGCCCCGCACCTCACCGGGATCACCATGGCGCTCCTGGAGTCCCGGCTGCCGTCGGCGCACCGGCCCGTCACGCTCGCCGAACTCCCCGGCTTCCGGGCGGCGTTCACCGCGAACTCGCGCGCGATCGCGCCGGTGACGGCCGTCGACGGGGTCGCGTACCCGGTCGACGGGGCGCTGATGGAGCGGGTCCGCGCCGCCTACGCGGAGGTGCCCGGCGAGAAGATCCTCTCCGGTGACGGGAGCGGTTCCGCCGGTTAGCCTGCGCCCATGGTTCTCAAGAGACTCTTCGGCGGCGGCGTCCCCCTCGAAGTGGACACGGTCATCGAGCCCGGCCCGTTCCGGCCGGGCGGCGTGATGCGCGGTGAGGTGGTGGTGCGCGCGCCCGAGCGCGACCTGGAGATCGAGTCCATATCGCTGCGGCTCCTCGCGAACGCGCCCCTGTTCCACAAGGGCGACGGGGACGGCGAGGGCGGCGGCGAGACGATCGGGCACCCCGACGCCAGCGGCTGGTTCGAGCTGGGGAAGGGCCAGGAGAAGCGGGTCCCGCTGAAGTTCCGGCTGCGCTGGGAGACGCCGGTGAACGAACTGCGGGGCGAGGACCTCGGGGTCCTCATCGGCGTGCGCACCGAGGTCGAGGCGGCCGGGGTGAAGGCGCGGACGGACATGGACCCCGTGCGGGTGGAGGCGCTGCCGCTGCACGAGGCGGTCCTCGACGCCTTCGCCGCGGAGGGGTACGCGCTCGACGGGGCGCCGGTCCACGGCTCGTCGATCTCCGGCGTCGAGCGGCACCTGTGGACCTGGCAGGGCTTCCGGCTCGTCCGCCCGGAGGCGTCCGAGGGGCGCCCGCGCGAGGTGGAGCTGACCTTCCACACCAACGCGGTGGGCAGCGAGATCTTCCTGCGGAAGGGCCGCGGGACGACGAAGTACTGGGACGACAGGCCGCGGGCCCTCCGGTACGTGGCCGCCCACCACGAGGTCGGCGCCCGCGACTTCGGGGCGGACGTCCGCGCGTGGCTGGAGAAGGTGGCGGTCCTGAGGCTCAAGGGGAACGGCGAGGGCTGACGCGGCCCCCGGGCGGGGACGCACGTCTCCGGGGCCGCGGTCCGGGCGCGGGGAGCCGCGGGTGACGGCGGCGCCCGGCCCCCGGGCCTCCCCGGGCCTCCCCCGGCCAACCCCGGGCCTCCCCCGGCCGACCCCTGGCCCCCCGGCCGACCCCGGGCCTCCCCCGGCCGACCCCTGGCCCCCCGGCCGACCCCGGGCCTCCCCCGGCTACCCCCAGGCCCCCCGGCCGACTCCTGGGTCTCCCCCGGCTGCCCCGGACCCTCCCCCGCCCGACCCCCGGTCTCCCCCGGCCGGCGGCGGGCGGGCCGGTCGCCCGGGTCGACGGGTCCCGCGCCGCGGCCCGGCTCACCCGTTCGGCACGACACCTCGACTGACGCCTCATAACCCGGCCTGACCTGCGTAAACGCCCCGTCTCCAGTCGACGCGCCGTCTCGAACGGCGCAATCCTGATGACCCATCAGCAGGCGGGGGGCGCGCCAGGGCCGTTACCTCGGTCGTACGGAAGACCGAACGACCGCGCGCCCCGGAGGACCCCACCATGCGCCCCACTGCCCGCCTGCTCACCGGAACCGCGCTGACGGTCGTCGCGCTCGGCGCGTTCGCCGCGCCCGCGGCGTACGCGAACGAGAACGGCAACGAGAACGACGGCCGTCCCCAGACGCTGGAGATCTACCCCTCCACCGCCTCCCCCGGCACCACCGTCACCGTGAACACCCTGGCCTGCGGCAAGAACGGGCACGGCGTCGGGGACGCGAACTCGCTCGGCGCCGGGGAGTTCCGGCTGAACCCGAGCACCCACAAGGAGGTCGTGGTCGGGCAGTTCACCGTGCCCCAGCACGCCAAGCCCGGCGTCCACTGGATCAGCGTGGCCTGCGACAACGGCCGGACCGCCCGGGGCGAGCTGACCGTCAAGCACCGGGAGCCCAGCGGGCACGTGAAGACCGGTGTCGGCGGCAGCATCGGCCCCGACACCGCCCAGGTCACGGCGGGCGCGGCGGTGCTGGCCGCGGCCGCCGTCGGCGGTGTGTGGCTCATGCGGCGCCGGGCGAGCGGCGCCCAGGGCCACTGATCACACCGCCCGTCCCGCCCCCGCCCGGCGCCCGCACACGGCCGGCCGGGGGCGGGACCCGTCCCTGGCCATCCCTCCCGGAGTGAGGAACCGACGTGAGCAACAGGAGCAAGGGCTGGGGCATAGCGGTGGCCGCCTGCGTCGGCCTCTGGCTCGTCCAGGACGGTTCGCAGGACGTCACCCCGCCCGTCCCGTCCGCCGCCCAGGCCTTCGCCGCCGGGCCCAGCGTGCACACCGACGCCGCCGCCGACCCGCTGCCGTCGTCCCCGCCGGTGCGGCTGCGCATCCCGGAGACCGACGTGGACGCCCCGATGACCCGGCTCGGCCTGGCGCCGAACGGCTCCCTGGAGGTGCCGCCGGCCGAGGACCGCAACCTGGCCGGCTGGTACGCGGACGGCGTCACGCCCGGTGCCAAGGGCACCGCGATCGTCGCCGGCCACGTCGACAACGCCGGCGGCCCCGCCGTCTTCTACACCCTGGGCGCCCTGAAGAAGGGGCACCGGATCGAGATCGACCGCGAGGACGGGAGGACCGCCGTCTTCACCGTCGACGCCGTCGAGGTCTACGACAACGACGCCTTCCCCGACGAGAAGGTGTACGGCGCCACCGACCGCGCCGAGCTCCGGGTGATCACCTGCGGCGGCGGCTTCTCCGAGAAGGCCGGCGGCTACCAGGGGAACGTGGTGGCCTTCGGGCACCTCATCGGGGTGCGCTGAGCCGGTCCGTCAGCCCCACTGGTCCCAGCCGAGCTTCGCGACCATGGAGAGGACCACGACCAGCAGCACCCCCCGGACGAACCCCGAGCCCTTGCTCAGCGCCATCCGGGCGCCGATCGTCCCGCCGGCCAGGTTGAAGGCCGCCATGAGGGCGGCCAGCTGCCAGTAGACGGTGCCGGCCAGGGCGAAGGTGACGAGGGCGCCCGCGTTGGTGCAGACGTTGACGATCTTGGCGGTGGCGGAGGCCGTCACCAGGTCGAGGTGGAGGACGGCGGTCAGCGCGAGCACCAGGAAGGTGCCGGTGCCGGGCCCGAACAGACCGTCGTAGAAGCCGATCCCGCCGCCGACCAGGACGATCGCGGTGACGATCCGGGCCCGGGTGAGCGGCGCCCGGTCCGCCTCGGTCCGCACCCCGAACGAGGGCTTCAGGATCACGAAGGCGGCCACCGCGACGAGGACGACGATGATCAGCGGGCGCAGCACCTCCTTGCTGACCAGGGTCACGAAGAGGGCGCCGAACGACGAGCCCACGAGCGCCGCCAGGCCGACCCGTACCGCCGTCCGCACCGGCACCTTCGTCTTCCGCGCGTAGGTGACGGCCGCGCCCGTCGTGCCGACGATCGCGACCGCCTTGTTGGTGCCGAGGACGTAGCCGTTCGCGGCGTTCGGGAACGCGATCAGCAGCGCCGGCAGGAGCAGCAGCCCGCCTCCCCCGACCACGGCGTCGATCCAGCCCGCGACGAGCGCGGCCAGACACAGCAGGACGAGGGTGGACATCGTGATCTCGGGCATGCGGCGAGCCTAGGGACGGGATCGATGGCCCGTCCACGGATCTCCTGATCGTTGAGCAAGCTCTGAGCTTGCGCGGCCCCCGGGGGCGCGGCGCGCCCTCACAGTCCGGCGGGCCGCCGTCGGAGATCAGCGTTCCGTACGGGAAACAGACGGGATGCCACCGGGAAACACCGGGCCCGCACCCTTCCGGGTATGAGTACACGGATCGTGGTGGTCGGAGGCGGAACGGCGGGCCTCCGCCTCGCCCAGCGCCTGCCGGTCACCCTCCTCGGCGAGGAGCCGCACGCCCCGTACAACCGGGTGCTGCTCGCCGACGTCCTCGCCGGGCGGTACGCCCCCGAGGTCATCGCCCTGCCCGAACCCCGCGAGCCGGTGCGCCGCGGGGTGCGGGCGGTGCGGATCGACCGGGCGGCCCGCACCGTGGAGTGCGCCGACGGCTCGCTGGTCGGGTACGACCGGCTGGTCCTGGCCACCGGCTCCAACCCGGTGCTGCCGCCGCTGCGCGGACTGCGCGGGGCGGAGCTCCCCGAGGGCGTGCACTCCTTCCGCACCCTCGACGACTGCCTCGCCCTGCGGGCCGCCGTCCGGCCCGGGGTGCGGGCGGTCGTCATCGGCGGCGGCCTCCTCGGGGTGTCCGCGGCGCGGGCGCTGGCCGCGCTGGGCGCCGAGGTGGTCCTCACCCAGCAGGGCGAGGGCCTGATGGAGCGGCACCTGGACCCGCACGCCTCCGCGCTGCTGCGGGAGCACCTGGACGGGCTCGGCGTCGAGACGCACACCGAGTGCCGGGTCAGCGGGCTGCGGCAGGAGGGCGGGGCGGTGACGGCGGTCGAGCTGGCCGACGGCTTCGTCCTGGACGCCCGGGTCGTGGTCCTGGCCTGTGGGGTGCGCCCCCGGGTCGCGCTGGCCCGCGAGGCCGGGCTCGACGTGCGGACCGGCATCGTCGTCGACGACGAGCTGCGGACCTCCGACCCGTTCATCCACGCCGTCGGCGACTGCGCCGAGCACGACGGCCGGGTCTACGGCCTGGCCGGCCCGGCGCTGGAGCAGGCCGACGTCCTCGCGGACGTGCTGTCCGGCACCGGCGCGCCCCGCTACGGCGGCACCCGGGCGCTCACCCGGCTCACCCTCGGCGGGGCGCAGCCGCTGGACCTCGCCGCCTTCGGCGAGGCCACCCCGCGGCCGGGCGACGACGTCGTCCAGCTCGCCGACGCGACCCGGGGCGCCTACCGCAAGGTCGTCGTCCGCGACAACCGGCTCGTCGGGGGCGTCCTCCTCGGCGATCTGGCCGCGGTCGGCGCGCTCGCCCGGGCCTGGGAGGGCGACGAGGCCCTCCCGGAGGCCCCCCTGCTTCACCTGCTCACCCACGACGGAGGCTCCGCATGACCACCCCCACCATCGTCCTGGTCGGCCACGGAATGGTCGGCCAGCGGTTCCTGGAGGCGCTCGCCGACCGGGGCGTCACCGAGCGGGCCCGGATCGTGGTCCTCTGCGAGGAGCCCCGCCCGGCGTACGACCGCGTCCAGCTGACCTCGTACTTCTCCGGGAAGACGCCCGACGACCTGTCGATGGTCGAGGACGGCTTCATGGAGCGGCACGGCATCGAGCTGTACACGGACGAGCCCGTCGTGAGCGTCGACCGGGCGGCGCGGACGGTGACCGCCCGGTCGGGGCGGACCGTCGCCTACGACCACCTGGTGCTCGCCACCGGCTCGTACCCCTTCGTGCCGCCGGTCCCCGGCAAGGACGCCACCGGCTGCTTCGTGTACCGCACGATCGAGGACCTCCTCGCGATCGAGGCGTACGCGAAGTCGGCGACGACGGGCGCGGTGGTCGGCGGCGGCCTGCTCGGCCTGGAGGCGGCCGGCGCGCTGAAGGGCCTCGGGCTCGACACGCACATCGTGGAGTTCGCGCCGCGGCTGATGCCGGTGCAGGTGGACGAGGGCGGCGGCGCGGCGCTGCTGCGGACGATCGAGCAGATGGGGCTGACCGTGCACACCGGCACGGGCACCCAGGAGGTCGTGACGGCCGACGGGTCCGTGACCGGCATGAAGCTGTCGGACGGCACCGAACTCGCCGTGGACATGGTGGTGTTCTCGGCGGGCGTCCGGCCCCGGGACCAGCTGGCGCGGGAGTGCGGCCTGACCGTGGGCGAGCGCGGCGGCATCGCCGTGGACGAGCACTGCCGCACCTCCGACCCGGCGGTCTTCGCGATCGGCGAGTGCGCGCTCGCCTCCGACGGGCGGGTCTACGGCCTGGTGGCGCCGGGTTACGAGATGGCGCAGACGGTCGCCTCGGTGCTGGCCGACGAGGCGGGCGAGGAGACCGGCTTCACCGGCGCGGACCTGTCGACCAAGCTGAAGCTGCTCGGCGTCGACGTGGCCTCCTTCGGCGACGCGCACGGCACCGCCGAGGGCTGCCTCGACGTCGTCTACTCCGACTCCCGGGCGGGCGTCTACAAGAAGCTGGTGGTGGACGCCGAGGGCCGGCTGCTCGGCGGCGTGCTGGTCGGCGACGCCGAGGCGTACGGGTTGCTGCGTCCGCTGACCGGCTCCAGGCCCCCCGTCTCCCCCGAGCAGCTGGTGCTCCCGGCGGGGGCGGGCGCGCCGGTGGCGCTGGGCCCCTCGGCGCTGCCGGACGACGCGGTCATCTGCTCCTGCCACAACGTGACCAAGCACGCGATCACCCAGTGCTCCTCGCTGCCCGAGGTGAAGAAGTGCACCAAGGCCGGCACCGGCTGCGGCGGTTGCGTGAAGGTGATCGAGAAGCTGCTGCCGAAGGCGGCCGACAAAGGGCTCTGCGGCTGCTTCTCCTACACCCGCAGCGAGCTCTACGAGATCGCCCGCACCCTGCGGGTGACGTCCTTCGCGGCGCTGCTCGACTCGCACGGGCGGGAGGAGACGAAGGGCGGCGAGGGCTGCGAGGTGTGCAAGCCGACCGTCGGCTCGATCCTCGCGTCCCTGAACAACGGCTACATCCTGGACGGCGAGCAGGCCGCGCTCCAGGACACCAACGACCACCACCTGGCCAACCTCCAGCGCAACGGCTCCTATTCGGTGGTGCCGCGCATCCCCGGCGGCGAGATCACCCCGGAGAAGCTGATCGTGATCGGCGAGGTGGCCCGCGACTTCGGGCTCTACACGAAGATCACCGGTGGTCAGCGGATCGACCTCTTCGGCGCCCGCGTCGACCAGCTCCCGGCGATCTGGACCCGGCTCGTGGACGCCGGCTTCGAGTCCGGGCACGCCTACGGCAAGGCGCTGCGCACGGTGAAGTCCTGCGTGGGGCAGACCTGGTGCCGCTACGGCGTGCAGGACTCGGTGAAGATGGCGATCCAGCTGGAGCTGCGCTACCGGGGCCTGCGCGCCCCGCACAAGCTGAAGTCGGCGGTCTCCGGCTGCACCCGCGAGTGCGCCGAGGCCCAGTCGAAGGACTTCGGCGTGATCGCCACGGCGAACGGCTGGAACCTGTACGTGGGCGGCAACGGCGGCGCGACCCCGCGCCACGCGGACCTGCTCGCCCAGGACCTGTCGGACGCCGAACTGGTGCGGCTCATCGACCGGTTCCTGATGTTCTACATCCGGACGGCGGACCGCCTGGAGCGGACGTCGGCGTGGCTGGAGCGCCTGGAGGGCGGGCTCGACCACCTCCGCGACGTGGTCGTGAAGGACTCGCTGGGCCTCTGCGCCGAGCTGGAGGAGCTGATGGCGGCGCACGTCGCCGGCTACCAGGACGAGTGGGCGCAGACCCTGGACGACCCGGAGCGGCTGCGGCGCTTCGTCTCCTTCGTCAACGCGCCGGAGACGCCGGACCCGACGGTGCGGTTCGTGCCGGAGCGCGACCAGATCAAGCCGGACCTCACGATCCTGACGATCGGCACCCTGGAAGGAGCCACCTCGCGATGACCAGCATCGAACTCTCCCACGCCCCCGACTCCTGGACGGCGATCTGCGAGGAGGCCCGGCTGACCCCGGGCCGGGGCCTGGCGGCGCTGCTGCCGGACGGCCGGCAGGCGGCGGTCTTCCGGGACCGGGCGGGGCGGGCGTACGCGATCGACAACCGCGACCCGTTCACCGGGGCGCAGGTGCTGTCCCGGGGGCTGCTCGGCACGGCGGACGGGCGGCCGTTCGTGGCCTCGCCGCTCCTGAAGCAGCGCTTCGACCTGGAGACCGGGCGGTGCCTGGACGACGACGAGGTGACGGTGGCGGTGTATCCGGTCCGCCTCGCGTGACTTGACCGTTCGTTCCAGAAAGACATACGGTCACTTCGTGGCCAGGACCAAGGAATTCGACCCCGGGGCCGCGCTCCAGGCGGCGCTCGACCTCTTCTGGGCGCGCGGCTACGAGGCGACGTCGATGGCGGACCTCGTGGAGCACCTCGGCATCGGCCGGGCCAGCATCTACGCGACCTTCGGCAACAAGCACGAGCTGTACCTGAAGGCGCTGGACCGCTACCTGGAGAGCCAGGACCCGGGGCTCGTCGAGGAGCTGTCCGCGCCGGGCCCGGCGCTGCCGGCCGTGCGGGCCCTGGTCCGCCGCTTCGCCGCCGAGGCGGCGGCCGACGGCGTACGCCTGACCGGCTGTTTCGTCACCAACTCGGCGGCGGAGCTGGCCCCGCGCGATCCGGCGGTGGCCCGCCGGGTCGAGCTGAGCTGGGAGCAGATCGAGACCCTGCTGCACGCGGCGCTCGTCCGGGCCCGGGCCCAGGGCGAGCTGCCGGAGGGCCGTGATCCGCGCGCCCTCTCCCGGATGCTCCTGGTCCTGCTCCAGGGCATCCGGGTGGTGGGCAAGGCGTCGGCGGACCCGGCCAGGGTCCGGGACGCGGCGGAAGAGGCGCTGCGGCTGCTGGACTGAACGGCGGCGGCCGCGCGGCGAGGCGCCCCACGAGGGGCGCCTTTTCCCGGCCCCGATTCTGGAATGTACGGTCAATTTCACTTACGGGGAGGAACCCCATGTCCGCTCGTTTCACCGACCGCGTCGTCCTCGTCACCGGGGCCGGTTCCGGCCTGGGCCGGGAGATCGCCCGCGCCTTCGCCGCCGAGGGCGCGAAGGTGGTCGCCGCCGGCCGGACCGCCGCGGCCCTCGACGCGACCGTGGCCCTGATCGAGGCCGGGGGCGGCACCGCCACCGCCGTCACCGCCGACGTGACGAGCCCGGAGTCCACCCGGGCGCTGGTCCGGCGCGCGGTGGAGACGTACGGCGGGCTCGACGTCGCCGTGAACAACGCGGGGATCTTCCGGGGCGGCCACAGCGCCGCCGACTTCCCCCTCGACGACTGGCGGGCGCTGCTCGACACCAACGTCACCGGGGTCCTGAACGCCCTCCAGGCGGAGGTCGCCCACATGCGGGCGCACGGCGGCGGGGCGATCGTGAACATCTCGTCCAACCTGGGCCCGCACGTCCGGATCCCGGGCGTCTTCGGCTACCAGGTCTCCAAGGCGGCCGTCTCGGCGCTCACCCGAGCCGCGGCCCGCGACCACATCGGCGACGGGGTGCGGATCAACGCGGTCAGTCCGGGCGCCGCCGAGTCCGCGATGTCGCTGCTGCCCGGCGAGACGGAGGCCGAGCGGGAGGTCCGGATGAAGGAGGCGTCGCCGCTGGGCCGGATCTCCTCGGCGGCCGAGGTGGCGGCGGCGGTGCTGTACCTCGCGTCGGACGCGGCTGGCTCCGCCGTCGGCACGGACCTGGTGGTCGACGGCGGCGTCTCGGCCTGAGGACCGGGGCGGGCGCTCAGCCCTGCGCGGCGGCCGGGTCCATCCAGAAGACCTCCCAGTGGTGGCCGTCCGGGTCGGCGAAGGAGCGGCCGTACATGAAGCCCATGTCCATGGTCTCCTTCGCCGGGCTGCCGCCCACCTCCAGGGCCCGGTCGGCCAGCTCGTCGGCCTTCTCGCGGCTCTCCGCGTTCAGGGTCAGCAGCACCTGGGTGGTGGCGGAGGCGTCGGCGATCGCCTTGCCCGGGGCGGTGAAGCCGGCGAACTTCTCCTCGGTGAGCAGCATGACGAAGATGGTGTCGCTGATCACCACACAGGCGGCGGTCTCGTCGCTGAACTGCGGGTTGATCGCGTAACCGAGCTTCTCGTAGAAGGCCCTGCTGACGTCGAGGTCCTTCACGGGCAGGTTCACGAAGATCATCTGCGGGGCCATGGCGTGCTCTCTCTTCTCCGTCGTGCGGTGCTGTCGAGAGGTAAGACGGGCGGGCCGGCCCGGACTCATCGCTCTCCGGAGAAGTTTTTTCGCTCAGGCCGCCGTGCGCAGCGCGAGCGCCGCCAGCGGGACGAAGCCGCCGGTCCCGCCGGAGGCGGCCCCGGCCTCCGCGCCGGGGCCGCCGAGCCGCTTCATCATCGAGACGGCGATCCGCTCCCCCGTCGTCTTGGCCCGGTCCGCGAGCGGCCCCCGGTGCAGGCCGTCGACGGTGGCGTGCCAGAGCTGGACCCAGCGCCCGAAGTGGGCGGGGGTGAGCGGGCGGGCGGAGTGCAGCGCCGCGTGCGGGGCGAAGGCGTCCCGGCCGTACGCGGCGGTGCGGAAGAGGGCGCGCTCCCAGAAGTCGGCGATGCGCGGCAGGTGGACCTCCAGGTCGGTCCCGGCGACCTCGGTGAAGAACGGGCCGATGAGGGGGTCGGCGAAGGCCGCCCCGTAGAACCGCCGCAGCAGCGTGTCGAGGTCGTCGCGGCCGCCGATGTCGGTGGGCTCCCGGGTCTCGCGCATGCGTCCAGTCTGCCGTGCGAACCCCGCGCCCGGCAGTGCCGAAGGTCCCGCCCGCGCTCAGGGCGCCGCCCGGGTCCAGCGGCTGAGGGTGTCGGTCGCCCGGTCGTGGGTGAGCCAGGTGCCGTCGCCGAGGGGGCGGACGCAGCCGGTGACGCGGGACGGGTAGGCGACGGGGCCGAGCGGGCGCAGGTCCCCGTCGAGGAGCCAGTGGCCCGGCCCGTCCTCGCCCCCGGCGGTCTCGGCGACGGCGACGACGGCGTCCGGGCCGGCGAAGCCCGCCGCGAAGTCCCACCTCCGGCCGTCCCCCAGGCCCTCGGCGTCCCGTTCGGCGAGGACGGTGCCGTCGGGGGCGTGCAGCTGGAGGTCGTGGCAGCCGTGCTCGACGGTCAGGCAGCGGGGGAGCGCGGGGTGGACGTCGAGCAGGATCCGGTCGAGTCCCTCCCCCAGGTCCCGTACCGCCACCGCCTCCCCGTCCCGGCGCCCCGCGTACAGCAGCACCCCGTCCTGGCCCATCCCGACGCAGAGGAGCACGGTCTCCCCGTCCGGCAGGGCGCGCTGGTGCGAGCCCGCGGCGACGCTGTCCTCCAGCGGGATCCGGCCGATCTCGGACCCGTCCCGGGCGTCGAGCACCACCCACCGCTCGAGACCGTCCTCCCCGACGACGTGGGCCCACACGAGCCGCCCGTCGGCGGAGACGAGCACCGAGCCGTGCTCCAGGCCGGAGCAGACCTCCTGGTCGTCGCCGGTGTGCGGGTGGCCGATCACGGGCCCCCAGCAGCCGTGCCGGTACTCCCACAGCGCGCGCCCGTCCGCGGCGACCGCCCGGACCGCCCGCTGGCCCGAGAAGACGGCGAAGTCCAGGTCCGGGGCGACCGCGTCCACCCCCCGGTCCCAGCCGGGCCAGGGCGCGGGGAAGACGGCGGCGGGCTCCGGCGCCCGGGAGAAGAGCGCCGGCACCCGGTGGACCTCCAGGCGGTCGGCCCGCCGCAGGGCGAGGCCGCCCGGACCGGCCTCGCGGTGCGGGCCGTCCACGAGGTCCGCCCCGCCCGGCAGCCGTACCGATCCGAGCAACTGTGCGGTGATCGTCATGGCGTGAACCTAGCGCCCGTCTCCGGCGCCGACTCCCCGGCCCCGCGCCCGCCCCTTCCCCGTCACCGTTTGTTGATGCACAGTCAACTCCGCACTCCTAGATTCCCCTCGCGCGGCCCCGCCGCTGACCGTGCGGCGGGCGGTCACACACCCCCTGGAGAAAACGTGGAGCGACGCAGTTTCCTGCGTGGAGCGGTCATCGGCACCTCGGCGGCGGCCTTCGGCGGCACCCTGATGCGGGGCGCGGCCTACGCGGCCCCCGCCCAGCCCGGCGCCGGCCCCTACGGGGCGCTCGGCGCGGCGGACGCCAACGGCATCATGCTGCCGGCCGGGTTCACCAGCCGGGTCATCGCCCGCTCGGGACAGACCGTCCCCGGCACCTCGTACACCTGGCACAACGCCCCCGACGGCGGCGCCTGCTACGCCGACGGCACCGGCTGGATCTACGTCTCCAACTCGGAGATCTCCAGCACCGGCGGCGCGAGCGCGATCAAGTTCAACTCCTCCGGCACCGTCACCTCGGCGTACCGCATCCTGTCCAACACCAACCGCAACTGCGCGGGCGGCAAGACGCCCTGGAACACCTGGCTCTCCTGCGAGGAGGTCGACACCGGCTACGTCTACGAGACCGACCCGTGGGGCGTGAACGCCGCCGTCCGCCGGGCCGCGATGGGCCGGTTCAACCACGAGGCCGCCGCCGCCGACCCGGTGCGCCGGGCGATCTACCTGACCGAGGACAAGTCGGACGGCCGCTTCTACCGCTTCGTGCCGAGCACCTGGGGCAACCTCTCCTCCGGCACCCTCCAGGTGCTGGTGGCGGGCACGGCCACCTCCGGCTCCTTCACCTGGCAGAACGTGCCCGACCCGGACGGCTCCCCCACCGCGACCCGCTACCAGGTCTCCGGCGCGAAGGTCTTCAACGGCGGCGAGGGCTGCCACTACGCCAACGACACCGTCTGGTTCACCACCAAGGGCGACAACCGCCTCTGGCAGCTCAACCTCGCGAACAGCACCTACGAACTCGCCTACGACGACTCGCTGGTGCCGAGCGGCGCCGCCCCGCTCACCGGCGTGGACAACGTCACCGGCTCCTCCTCCGGCGACCTGTTCGTCGCCGAGGACGGCGGCAACATGGAGATCTGCCTGATCACGCCGGACGACACCGTCGCGCCCTTCCTGCGGATCAACGGCCAGTCCTCCTCCGAGATCTGCGGCCCCGCCTTCTCCCCCGACGGCAAGCGGCTGTACTTCTCCAGCCAGCGCGGCACCTCCGGCAGCTCCTCGGGCGGCATCACCTACGAGGTGACCGGCCCGTTCCGCGCGTAACACCGCTCCTCGCCGCGCCGCTGGGCCCCGCCTCCCCCTCCGCCGAGGAGGGCGGCGCCCAGCGGCGTCAGCGTGTGCAGGACCGCGTTCCCGTGCCGGAGGGTGGCGATGAGGCCGGCCTCCCGCAGCACGCCCGCGTGCTGGCTCGCGGAGGCGAGCGACACCCCGGCCCGCCGGGCCAGCTCGCTCGTCGTCCCGCCGTCCCCGATGGCCTGGAGGACCTCCGCCCGGGTCTGGCCCACCAGCTTCGCCAGCGAGGAGACGCCCGGCGGGCGGACCGTCGGCGCCTCCCCGTGCGTCACCGGGTAGACGAGCACCGGCGGCAGCGCCGGGTCCCGCAGCATCACCGGCGTCCCCCGGCAGAAGTACGAGGGCTGGAGCAGCAGCCCCCGCCCGTCCAGGTGCACGTCCCGGTCGACCGGGTAGGCCGCCTCCAGGACCGGCGCCCGCCAGCTCAGCATCGGCGGCAGCGAGCCGAGGAGCTCCTCCGCGCCGCCGTCCAGGACCGCCCGGCCCCGGCGGGCCCGGTCGGCCTCCACCCGGGCCTGGATGTGCGGCCAGTACGGCTCCACGGCCGCCCGGTGGTAGCTGCGCAGCGCCCCGATCAACCGGTCGAAGGGCTCCGGGCCGCCGTCGGCGAGGGCCCGCAGCGAGTGCGGCACGGTCCGGCCGCCGCTCCGGTCGGCGGCCAGCAGGGACAGCTCCGAGCGGAGCCGGCCGGGCGCGGTCGCGCGGACCGCCCGGAGCCCCTCGTCGAGGCCGTTGAGCCCCTCCGCCGGAGTGAGGAAATCGGGGAAATAGCCCCGGCTCGGGACGAGGGCGGCGAGCAGCCGGGTCTCCCCGCCGAGCCGCGCCCTGGTTTCCGTGCGCCATCCGCCGAACACCACCGGGCCGCGCCGGTCCCTTAAACGGTGAAAGCTGAGAATCGTTTCCCACAGGACGTCAGGACGGGCGGCGATCCGCACCCCCGCCAGATCGTCCGCGGTGAAATGAATACGAAGCATGAAGTCCCCACCTGTGCACTCGCAACCACCCCGCGATCGAGTATGCACGCCATCACTGCACGTTACCAGGGTGTTTCAGCCACAGTTGAAAAGCATCGCGGCGAACAGGGCCCAACGGAAATGCTGTGCGGGTCGGGCAGGAAACCTTCAGGACCGAGGTGACGTGGTGAAGACCGTGGGGGGCTTTGCCCGTCCGGCGGCGGTCGGCGAGGGTTGCGGCTCACCTGCCCGACACCATGAAAAAGGGCGTGGCCCCCGGGTGGGGATCCGGGGGCCGCGACCGAAACGCCCGCAAACACAGACGTTCAATTTCCAATAATTCAATGCGGACGTAATTGCGCATGAATCTGACGTGAAAACGACGGGACGGACACCTCCGCACAAGGTGTCCGTCCCGTCTCTTTTGGATCCGGGACCGCCGTCCGCCGGTGAGGGTTCGGAAGGGATGGCCGACGGCGGCCCCGGGGGCTGTACGGGGCCTTCGGCCCCTCGGGTCAGCGGCTGTCGCTGCCCTTCGACTCGGCGGCCGCGCGGCCCGCCTCCAGGCGCGCCACCGGGATCCGGAACGGCGAGCAGGAGACGTAGTCGAGGCCGACCTCGTGGAAGAAGTGCACCGACTCCGGGTCGCCGCCGTGCTCGCCGCAGACGCCGAGCTTGATGTCGGGGCGGGTGGCCCGGCCGGCCTGGACCGCGGAGCGGACCAGGGAGCCGACGCCGTCCTTGTCGATGGTCTCGAAGGGGCTGACGCCGAAGATGCCCTTCTCCAGGTACGCGGTGAAGAAGCTGGCCTCCACGTCGTCGCGGGAGAAGCCCCAGACCGTCTGGGTGAGGTCGTTGGTGCCGAAGGAGAAGAACTCGGCGGCCTCGGCGATCTGGCCGGCGGTGACGGCCGCGCGGGGCAGCTCGATCATGGTGCCGAGCGCCAGCCTCAGCTCCACGCCGGTCTCCTCCTGGACCTCGGCGATGACCTTCTCGGCGTCCTCGCGGACGATCTCCAGCTCCTGGACGGTGCCGACGAGCGGGATCATGATCTCGACGCGCGGGTCGCCCTTGGCGTCGATCCGCTGGGCCGCGGCCTCGGCGATCGCCCGGACCTGCATGGTGAACAGGCCGGGGATGACCAGGCCGAGGCGGACGCCGCGCAGGCCCAGCATCGGGTTCTGCTCGTGCAGCCGGTGCACGGCCTGGAGCAGGCGCAGGTCGTTCTCGTGCGGCTCCTTGCGGGACTCGGCGAGGGCGACGCGCACCGACAGCTCGGTGATGTCGGGCAGGAACTCGTGGAGCGGCGGGTCGAGCAGGCGGACCGTGACCGGCAGCCCGTCCATCGCCTCGAAGAGCTCGACGAAGTCGTTCTTCTGGAGCGGCAGCAGGGCCTTGAGGGCCTCGTCGCGCTCGGCGTCGGTGTCGGCCAGGATCAGGCGCTCGACGTACTGGCGGCGCTCGCCGAGGAACATGTGCTCGGTGCGGCACAGGCCGATGCCCTGGGCGCCGAAGCGGCGGGCGCGGGAGGCGTCCTCGGCGTTGTCGGCGTTGGCGCGGACCCGCAGGCGGCGGACGCGGTCGGCGTAGGCCATGATCCGGTGGACGGCCTGGACCAGCTCGTCGGCGTCGTCGGCGCCGGCGTGCATGCGGCCCTCGAAGTACTCGACGACCGGGGACGGCACGACGGGTACCTCACCGAGGTAGACCTTGCCGGTGGAGCCGTCGATGGAGACGACGTCGCCCTCCTCGATGACCGCGCCGGAGGCGGTGGTCATGCGGCGGCGCTTGGTGTCGACCTCCAGCTCCTCGGCGCCGCAGACACAGGTCTTGCCCATGCCGCGGGCGACGACGGCGGCGTGCGAGGTCTTGCCGCCGCGCGAGGTCAGGATGCCCTCGGCGGCGATCATGCCGTCCAGGTCGTCCGGGTTGGTCTCGCGGCGGATCAGGATGACCTTCTCGCCGGAGCGGGACCACTTGACGGCCGTGTACGAGTCGAAGACGGCCTTGCCGACGGCGGCGCCCGGGGAGGCGGCGATGCCGCGCCCGATCTGCTCGACCTTGGCGTGCTCGTCGAACTTCGGGAACATCAGCTGGGCGAGCTGGGCGCCGGTGACGCGCTGGAGCGCCTCGGCCTCGTCGATCAGGCCCTGGTCCACGAGCTGGGTGGCGATGCGGAAGGCGGCACCGGCGGTGCGCTTGCCGACGCGGGTCTGGAGCATCCAGAGCTGGCCGCGCTCGATGGTGAACTCGATGTCGCAGAGATCCTTGTAGTGGGTCTCCAGCGTCTCCATGATCTGCATGAGCTGGTCGTACGACTTCTTGTCGATCGACTCCAGGTCGGCCAGCGGCACCGTGTTGCGGATGCCGGCGACGACGTCCTCGCCCTGCGCGTTCTGGAGGTAGTCGCCGTAGACGCCCTGGTGGCCGGAGGCGGGGTCGCGGGTGAAGGCGACGCCGGTGCCGGAGTCCGGGCCGAGGTTGCCGAAGACCATGGAGCAGACGTTGACGGCGGTGCCGAGGTCGTGCGGGATGCGCTCCTGGCGGCGGTACAGCTTGGCGCGGTCGCCGTTCCAGGAGTCGAAGACGGCCTTGATGGCCAGGTCCATCTGCTCGCGCGGGTCCTGCGGGAAGTCGCGGCCGGTGTCGGCCTTGACGATCTCCTTGAACTTCTCGACGAGCTTCTTGAGGTCGCCGGCGTCCAGGTCGGTGTCGCTGGTGACCTTCTTGGCGGCCTTGGCCTCGTCGAGGGCGTCCTCGAAGTGCTCGCCGTCGACGCCCAGCACGGTCTTGCCGAACATCTGGATGAGGCGGCGGTACGAGTCCCAGGCGAAGCGCTCGTTGTCGGCCTGGCGGGCGAGGCCCTCGACGGACTCGTCGGAGAGGCCGATGTTGAGGACCGTGTCCATCATGCCCGGCATGGAGAACTTGGCGCCCGAGCGGACGGAGACGAGCAGCGGGTCGTCGGCCTGGCCGAGCTTCTTGCCCATCTTCCGCTCAAGGGCGTCGAGGTGGGCCGAGACCTCGTCGCGCAGGGCGACGGGCTCCGAGCCGGACTCGAGGTAGACCTTGCACGCCTCGGTGGTGATCGTGAAGCCGGGAGGCACCGGGAGGCCGAGGTTGGTCATCTCGGCGAGGTTGGCCCCCTTGCCACCGAGCAGGTCCTTCAGGTCCCTGTTGCCCTCGGTGAAGTCGTACACGAACTTCTGATCATTGTTTTCCGACACGGGTCTCGACTCCTCGACGACTCGGTTGGCTGCCCTGACGGCGAGGAACATACCCAGATCGAAGGCTTCTGGGGAGGTACGCCTACCGGTCACACGGTCGTAACCACCCGTCCGCCCCCACTTCGAAAGTTACCGAGGCGAAGCTTCCGTTTTCACGCTCCGAAGCCCGCTTGACCCAATCCAGGGAATAGTCGCTCACATGAGCGCCCTTGGTGAGCATTTGCGTTCAACTCTTGAACGCAAAAAGGGTGGCACCGGGTGCCACCCTTCAGGCGGTGCAGTCACACGTAACCTGCTCATCTGAGCACCACCCCCCTCAGGGGTGGCGAGGATCACTCCTCCGGAGGGCCGGAAGTCTCAGCCTCCGGACGTGTCCAGCTCGGCGTCCTCGCTCACCCCGGCGCAGTCGTAGGGGTCCTTCAGCCAGCCGTCCGGCAGGACGACCCGGTTGTTCCCGGAGGTACGGCCCCGGGGGCCGTCCGCCCCCGCCGGCCACGGCTGGTCCAGGTCCAGCTCGCTCAACTGAGCGCGCAGCTCGTCCAGGGACGAGGTGATCGCCAGCCGCTTGCGCATCTCCGACCCGACCGAGAAGCCCTTCAGGTACCAGGCCACGTGCTTGCGGAAGTCGACGACACCGCGCTGCTCGTCGCCCAGCCACTCCCCCAGCAGCGTCGCGTGCCGCACCATCACCTCCGCGACCTCCCGCAGCCCCGGCGTCCGGTAGCCGCCGGTGCCCTCCAGGCCCGCCACCAGGTCCGCGAAGAGCCACGGCCGGCCCAGACAGCCGCGGCCCACGACCACGCCGTCGCAGCCGGTCTCCCGCATCATCCGCACGGCGTCGTCCGCCGACCAGATGTCGCCGTTGCCCAGCACCGGGATCTCCGGGACGTGCTCCTTGAGCCGCGCGATCGCGTCCCAGTCGGCCGTGCCGCCGTAGTGCTGGGCCGCCGTCCGCCCGTGCAGGGCGATCGCCGTCACGCCCTCCTCGACCGCGATCCGGCCCGCGTCCAGGTACGTGATGTGGTCGTCGTCGATGCCCTTGCGCATCTTCATGGTGACCGGCAGGTCGCCCGCGTTCGTCACGGCCTCGTGCAGGATCGCCCGCAGCAGCGGCCGCTTGTAGGGCAGCGCCGAGCCGCCGCCCTTGCGGGTCACCTTGGGCACCGGGCAGCCGAAGTTCAGGTCGATGTGGTCGGCGAGGTCCTCGTCGACGATCATCCGCACGGCCTTGCCGACGGTGACCGGGTCCACCCCATACAGCTGGATCGACCGGGGCCGCTCCGTCTCGTCGAACCGGATGAGCTGCATCGTCTTGTCGTTGCGCTCGACCAGCGCCCGCGTCGTGATCATCTCGCTCACGAACAGCCCCTTGCCGCCGGAGAACTCGCGGCAGAGGGTCCGGAAGGGGGCGTTGGTGATGCCGGCCATGGGGGCGAGCACCACCGGGGGCTGCACGACGTGCGGGCCGATGGAGAGGGGGGAGAACGCGGTCATGGCCCCATTGTCCCGTACCGCCGGACGGGTCGGACGGCCGCGCGGGGAACCCGGCCTAGGCGGCGAGGCCGCGGGTCCGGTCCTCGGCCGCGACCAGCTCCAGGAGCCGGGCGCAGCCGGCCCGGGTCTCCTCGTCGAGCGGGACGTAGCTGACGAGGACCGGGCCGGGGGCGGGGCCGAGCCAGAGGTTGGTGTGCTCGAAGCGGAGCGGGCCCACCAGGGCGTTGCGGACGACCTTGGTCCGGCCGCCGGGGGCGATCACGTCGTGCCGGGCCCAGATCTCGCGGAACTCGGGGGAGGCCGCCTCCAGCCGGCGGACCAGCCGCTTCCAGGCGGGTTCGGCGAGGTGCTCGGCCATCTGGGCGCGCAGCTTGCCCGCGAGCAGGACGAGCAGCTCCGGCAGGTCGGTGACGGCGGCCCGGAACTCCTCGTTCACGCAGGCCAGCCAGAGGGTGTTGCGCTCCTCGGGCGGCAGCGCGTCGAGGTCGCAGAAGAGCCGGCCGAAGGTCCGGTTGTGGGCGAGGAGGTCGAAGCGGCTGTTCTGGACGGCGGCGGGCACCGGCTCCAGCTGGTCGAGCAGGGCCCGTACGGCCGGGGTGACGGCCTGGCCGGGCGTGCCGGGCCGGGGGTCGGGCTGTCCGGCGAGGGCGAAGAGGTGCGCGCGCTCGGTCGGGTCGAGCAGGAGCGCCCCGGCGAGGGCGTCGAGGACCTGCGGGGAGACCTGGATGTCCCGGGCCTGCTCGATCCACGTGTACCAGGTGACGCCGACGGCGGAGAGCTGGGCGACCTCCTCGCGGCGCAGGCCCGGGGTGCGGCGCCGGCGGCCCCGGACGAGGCCGACCTGTTCGGGGGTGATGCGCTCGCGGCGGCTGCGCAGGAAGGCGGCGAGTTCCCGCCGCCGGACGTCGGGGGCGGTCGTCGCGGCGATGCTCATGGTCCCAGGGTGCCCGGTCGCGGAGCCGGGTGCCAGGCAGTGTGGGTACCAGGATGAGGGGGCTCTGGTACCAGGGCCGGCGGGCGGCGAGGGTCGGGGCGTGACCACGACGACCCGCCCCTCCCCCACCGCCCCGGCGCCGGCCCTCGGCGCCCTGGGCCTGTTCACCGTCCTCCTGGGGGCCGCGCTGCCCCTGGTCGACTTCTTCATCGTCAACGTCGCCCTGCCGTCGATCGGCCACGAGCTCGGCGCGGACGAGACCCTCCTCGAACTGGTCGTCGCCGGGTACGGCCTGGCGTACGCGGTGCTGCTGGTGCTCGGCGGCCGGCTCGGCGACCTCTTCGGCCGCCGCCGGCTCTTCCTCGCGGGCCTGGTGGCCTTCGGCCTGACCTCGCTGCTCTGCGGGATCGCCCCGAACGCCTGGAGCCTGGTCGCCGCCCGGGTGGCACAGGGTGCCGCGGCGGCGCTGCTGCTGCCGCAGGTGCTCGCGACCGTTCACTCCTCGACGACGGGGGCCCGCCGGGCGAAGGCGCTGAGCCTGTACGGGGCGACCAACGGGCTCGCGTTCGTCGGCGGCCAGATCCTGGGCGGTCTCCTCGTCGCCGCGGACGTGGCGGGGCTCGGCTGGCGCGCGGCCTTCCTGGTGAACGTGCCGGTGGTGCTGCTGGCGCTGCCGCTGGCGCTCCGCGCGGTCCCGGAGACCCGCGCGGCGGCCCCGGCCCCGCTGGACGTCCGGGGCACGGCGCTGCTGGCCCTCGCCCTGCTCTCGCTCCTCGCCCCGCTGACGGAGGGCCGGGCGGCCGGGTGGCCGCTGTGGACGTGGGCCGCGCTGGCCGCGTTCCCGCTCGTGGCGGCGGTGTTCTGGCGCACCGAGCGGCGCGCCGAGCGGCGGGGCGGCGCGCCGCTGGTCCCGCCGTCGCTGCTGCGGCTCGTCCCGCTGCGCCGGGGGCTCGTCCTCGTCCTGCCCCTCTCGGGCGGGTTCGGCGGTTTCATGCTGGTGATCGCGGTGGCGCTCCAGCAGGGCCTGGCGCTGGGCCCGATCGCCTCGGGCGCGGCGCTCGCGCCGATGGCGCTGGCCTTCTTCGCCGCCTCGCTGGCCGGTCCGCGGCTCGTGGCCCGCTGGGGCACCCGGGTGATCCCGGCGGGCGCGGTGGTCCAGGCGGCCGGCCTCGGGATGCTGGCGTGGACGGCCTGGCACTCCTGGCCGGACGTCACGCCGTGGACGCTGGCGCCGGGCATGGCGGTGGCGGGCCTGGGCCAGGGGCTCCAGCTCCCGGTCCTGTTCCGGGTGGTCCTCGCCGAGGTCCCGGCGGACCGGGCGGGCGTGGGCAGCGGCGTGATGGTGACGACCCAGCAGTCGGCCCTGGCCCTGGGCGTGGCGACGCTGGGCTCGCTCTTCCTCTCCCTGGCGGCGACGGGCTCCATGGCCTCGGCGCTGGCCACCACCCTGCTGGTCCAGCTGGTCCTGGCGCTCCTCACCGGGCTCTACGCCCTCCGGCTGCCGAGGGCGACGGGCTGAGGGCGGGGACGGCGAAGGGCCCGGACCGCGTCGGCGGCCCGGGCCCTTCCCGGCTCTCAGTCCTCGGAGGTGTCGGCGCTCCGGTTGCGCTCGCGCATCTTCTTCAGGAGCTCCTGCTTCTGCTCCTCCGCGGAGCGGCGGTCGGCGGCGCGGCCCTGCCGGGCCCCGTTCTGTTCGGCGCGGGACAGCTTCTTGCGCTGTCCGCCGACGCCGAGGAGGTTGTTACGGCCCTTGGCCATGGGGTTCTCCCCTTCGGTGAGGTGTGCGGTGGTCGTCGGTCCGCCGGAGCGGCGCCGCTCTCACTCGTAGATCGGGAGGTGTGCGTCCATGGCCCGCACGGTAGCGGGCCGGTTCGGGGCGGTGCATCCGGTTTTCCCGGGCTCCTCCGCCCGGTACGCGGGAGCCCCCGGTCCGACGCTTCGGACCGGGGGCTCCCGCGTGCGCGGCGGGGCGGTTCAGCAGCCGATGAGGCGGGAGGCCAGGTAGCCCTGGATCTGGTCGAGGGAGACGCGCTCCTGCTTCATGGTGTCGCGCTCGCGGACGGTCACCGCGTTGTCGTCGAGGGTGTCGAAGTCGACGGTGACGCAGTACGGGGTGCCGATCTCGTCCTGGCGGCGGTAGCGGCGGCCGATGGCGCCGGCGTCGTCGAACTCGATGTTCCAGTTCTGCCGCAGGTCCGCCGCGAGGCCCTTGGCCTTCGGGGAGAGCTGCGGGTTGCGGGAGAGCGGCAGGACCGCGACCTTGACCGGGGCCAGGCGGTGGTCGAGGCGGAGCACGACGCGCTTCTCCATGACGCCCTTGGCGTTGGGGGCCTCGTCCTCGGTGTAGGCGTCGAGGAGGAAGGCGAGCATGGTGCGGCCGACGCCGGCGGCGGGCTCGATGACGTACGGCGTGTAGCGCTCGCCGGACTCCTGGTCCAGGTAGGACAGGTTGGCGCCGGAGGCCTTGGAGTGGGCGCTCAGGTCGTAGTCGGTGCGGTTGGCGACGCCCTCCAGCTCGCCCCACTCGCTGCCGCCGAAGGAGAAGCGGTACTCGATGTCGGCGGTGCGCTTCGAGTAGTGGGAGAGCTTCTCCTGCGGGTGCTCGTACCAGCGCATGTTCTCCTCGCGCAGGCCGAGGCCGGTGTACCAGTTCCAGCGCTGCTGCATCCAGTACTCCTGCCACTGCTCGTCCTCGCCCGGCTTGACGAAGAACTCCATCTCCATCTGCTCGAACTCGCGGGTCCGGAAGATGAAGTTGCCCGGAGTGATCTCGTTCCGGAAGGACTTGCCCATCTGCGCGATGCCGAACGGGGGCTTCTTGCGCGAGGTCTGCTGGACCTGGGCGAAGTTGGTGAAGATGCCCTGGGCGGTCTCGGGGCGCAGGTAGGCGACGGAGCCGCTGTCCTGGGTCGGGCCGAGGTGGGTGGAGAGCAGGCCCGAGAAGTTCTTGGGCTCGGTGAAGGTGCCCTTGTTGCCGCAGTTGGGGCAGTTGAGGTCGGCGAGGCCGTTCTCGGGGAGGCGGCCGTGCTTCTCCTCGTACGCCTCTTCCAGGTGGTCGGCGCGGAAGCGCTTGTGGCAGGAGGTGCACTCGGTCAGCGGGTCGGTGAAGGTCGCGACGTGGCCGGAGGCCTCCCAGACCTCGGTGGCCAGGATGACCGACGAGTCGATGCCGACGACGTCCTCGCGCGCGGTGACCATGTAACGCCACCACTGGCGCTTGATGTTCTCCTTCAGCTCGACACCCAGCGGCCCGTAGTCCCAGGCGGCACGCTGGCCGCCGTAGATCTCGCTGCACGGGTAGACGAAGCCACGGCGCTTGCTCAGGCTGACGATGGTGTCGATCTTGTCGGCGGCCACGGTGCTCTCTTCATTACGACGACGAAGTGCGAATGCCTCAGGTTACCGGCGCCCCGGGGCCGGTTATCAAATCGGTTCGGGCTCGGGCGGGGGCCGGCGCGGGGGTGGCCGGAACCACATCCGGAACCCGGGGGAGGCAATTGACAACCGTTTCCAATTTTGTTGAAAATGAGTGTCATGAACGTACGCCGTCTGATACCCGTCACCGCCGTCACCGGAGCCGTCGCCCTCGGGCTCGTCACCCTCTCCGCCTGCGGCGGAAGCTCCTCGGCCGCCGACGAGGCGGACGGCAAGCTGGACGTCGTCGCGTCGTTCTATCCCGTGCAGTACCTGGCCGAGCAGATAGGCGGCGGCCACGTGGCCGTCACCACGCTCACCAAGCCCGGCGTCGAACCCCACGACCTGGAGCTCAAGCCGAAGCAGATCGGCGAGCTCGGCGAGGCCGACGTCCTCCTCTACCTCAAGGGCATCCAGCCCGCCGTCGACGAGGCCATCGCCCAGGCCGGCGTGAAGAACACCGTCGACGCCGCGAGCCTCACCACCCTCGAAGCCCACGGCACCGAGGCCGGCGAAGGCCACGCCCACGAGGGCGAGGAGCACGCCGGCGAGGAGTCCCACGAGGGCCACGACCACGGCTCCGAGGCCGGCTCCGACCCCCACATCTGGCTCGACCCCGTGAAGTACGCCGAGGTCGCCGAGGGCGTCGGCGCCGCCTTCGCGAAGGCCGACCCGGACCACGCCGCCGACTACAAGGCGAACACCGACGCCCTGGTGAAGAAGCTCGGCGCGCTGAACACCGAGTTCGAGACGGGCCTGAAGAACACCGAGACCCGCACCTTCATCACCACCCACTCCGCCTTCGGCTACCTCGCCGAGCGCTACCACCTGGAGCAGGAGGGGATCTCCGGCGTCGACCCCGAGTCCGAGCCGAGCCCCGCCCGCATCAAGCAGCTCCAGGACGTCGCGAAGGCGGACAAGGTCACCACCGTCTTCTTCGAGACCCTCGCGAGCGACAGGACCGCGAAGACCCTCGCCGCCGACACCGGTCTGAAGACCGACGTGCTCGACCCGCTGGAGGGAATCACGGACCGGTCCCGAGGCGATGACTACATCGAGGTCATGCGGGCGAACCTCGCCGCGCTGCAGAAGGCCCTCGGCGCCAAGTGATCCACCCCCGTACGCAGGAGGCACCCGTGAGCGACGAACCCGTTCTCTCCGTCCGCGGAGCCACGGCCGCCCTCGGCGCCCGCCCCGTCCTCCGGGGCGTCGACCTCACCGTCCGGCGCGGTGAGGTCGTCGCCCTGCTCGGCGCCAACGGCTCCGGCAAGTCCACCGCCGTCCGCTCCGTCATCGGCCAGGTGCCGCTGACCGGCGGCACCATCGAGCTCTTCGGCACCGAGCAGAAGCGGTTCCGCGACTGGGCCCGGGTCGGGTACGTGCCCCAGCGCACCACCGCCGCGAGCGGCGTCCCCGCCACCGTCCGCGAGGTCGTCGCCTCCGGCCGCCTCGCCCGCCGCAGGTTCGGCCTGCCCGGCAGGGCCGACAGGGCCGCCGTCGAGCGGGCCCTGGAGCTGGTCGGCCTCGCCGACCGCGCCAAGGACGCCGTCTCCGCCCTCTCCGGCGGCCAGCACCAGCGCGTGCTGATCGCCCGCGCGCTCGCCTCCGAGCCCGAACTCCTGATCATGGACGAGCCGATGGCCGGCGTCGACCTGGGCAGCCAGGAGATCCTCGCCGCGACCCTGCGCGAGCAGGTCGCCGACGGCACCTCCGTCCTGCTCGTCCTGCACGAACTGGGGCCCCTGGAGCCGCTGATCGACCGCGCGGTCGTCCTGCGCGACGGCTGCGTCGTCCACGACGGCCCGCCCCCGCAGGCCGTCGGCCAGCACGCCCTGCCGGGCCACGACCACGTCCACCCCCACGCGGCCGACGAGCCGCTCCGCACGGGACTGCTGACCTGACATGGAACTCTTCCAGCTCGCCTTCATGCAGCGGGCGCTGATCGCCGCCCTGCTCGTCGGCATCACCGCGCCCGCCGTCGGCATCTACCTGGTCCAGCGCCGCCAGGCCCTGATGGGCGACGGCATCGGCCACGTCGCCATGACCGGCGTCGGCCTCGGCTTCCTCATGTCGGCCAACCCGGTGTGGACGGCGACCCTGGTCGCCGTCGCCGGCGCGGTCGTGATGGAGCTGATCCGGGCGTACGGCAAGACCCGCGGCGACCTCGCGCTCGCCCTGCTCTTCTACGGCGGCATGGCGGGCGGCGTCCTGCTGATCAACCTGTCGCCGACCGGCTCCAACGCCAACCTCAGCTCGTTCCTCTTCGGCTCGCTCTCGACGGTCTCCGCCGAGGACGTCACCGCGATCAGCCTGCTGGCCGGGTTCGTCCTGCTGGTGACGGTCGGCCTGCGCCGGCAGCTCTTCGCCGTCAGCCAGGACGAGGAGTTCGCCCGGGTCACCGGCCTGCCGGTGCGCTTCCTCAACCTGCTGATCGCGGTCACCGCCGCGGTCACCGTCACGGTCGCCATGCGGGTCGTCGGCCTGCTCCTGGTCAGCGCGCTCATGGTGGTGCCGGTCGCGGCGGCCCAGCAGCTGACCCGGTCCTTCAAGGCCACCTTCGCGCTCGCCGTCCTCATCGGCACCGGCGTCACCCTGTCCGGCACGATCACCTCGTACTACCAGGACGTGCCGCCCGGCGCGACGATCGTGCTGCTCGCGATCGGCGTCTTCGTCGCCCTGGCCGTGCTCGCCACGCCGCTCGCGCGGCGCCGGGCCCGCGCGGCCGAACAGGCCTCCGCGGCCTGCGACGAACGCTGCGTCCCCGTCACCAGGCGGCCGGCGGACGACGTCAGGGTCTGACCGGGGTCAGGGGGTACTGGCAGAATGGCGGGGGCAACGGATACATCAAGGAGGCCCCCGTGGCGACGGCAGGACCCCCCGTACGCGGCCGCTCGACCAGGCAGCGCGCCGCGGTGGCGGCGGCACTGAGCGAGGTGGACGAGTTCCGCAGCGCCCAGGAGCTGCACGACATGCTCAAGCACCGCGGCGACTCCGTCGGCCTGACCACCGTCTACCGCACCCTGCAGTCCCTGGCGGACGCGGGCGAGGTGGACGCGCTGCGCACCAGTGACGGCGAGACCGTCTACCGCCGCTGCTCGTCGGACGACCACCACCACCACCTGGTCTGCCGGGCCTGCGGCAAGGCCGTCGAGGTCGAGGGGCCGATGGTGGAGCAGTGGGCCGAGGCGGTCGCGGCGGAGCACGGATTTGTGAACGTGGCGCACACCGTGGAGATCTTCGGCACGTGCGCGGAGTGCGCCACGAAGTGAGCCGGACCTGACACACACGGGCGGGGCCCGCCCCCCCCAACCCCCCGGGCGGGCCCGCCCCGCCCGCGTGGCTGTGGGGGGGGGGCCGCGTGCAGGCAGGCCCCCCGTCCGGGCCGGGCGCGCCGCGG